>CAZRXE010000513.1:0-13001 GCA_964603695.1 uncultured Heliomicrobium sp. | reverse complement strand
GGCCTGGAACTCCTCCGGCGACCTACCGGCCAGGGCCTGCACCGCCCGCTCGCGCACCATCCGCACCAGTTCAAAACAAAACGTGACATTGTCCGAAAAACAATGCGCCTGAAGCCACTGCTTGTCTTTCGGCTCGGCGGCGGAAAGTAGGTGATCTTCCATTTCCTGCCAAATCTCCATCTGCGAATGCGTATGGTCAAAGGCGCGCAGCTTCTCTTTGGGACTGCCGCCTTGCCGGTCGAGCAACAGGAATTTGATGGCCACTTCCAGCGAAGCCAGGTCTTGCAGCGCGTGCCCCGCTTCCTGATAACAGGGAAAATCAATCAGAAAAGGATGCTGCCCATTCAGCCAAAGGAGAATGTTTCCCGCATTCAGATCACCGTGCGCCGGCGACAAAACGACCGGCAATTCGCGCGCGAGAAACTCCGCAATATGGCTTGTCGGCGCTTCAACAAAACGACGCACTTGATCCAAACGGTTCGCCCAATCATCAAAAAATCGATTTCCCACGGCAGCATCAGGGCTATCGAGAAAACTTAGAATGTATCCCTTGGTTTTTCCCGCCAATTGATAAGGCGGAGCAGGCGGGTAATCTCTGGGGTCTCTGTCATCAGCTTTCCAAAGCTGACGCGGTCCGCGTGTAGCGTTTAAATACCAGGTCTTGCACAGCCAATTGAGCATAATAATCAGGATTCGTTTGCGTACCTGTATCACCTGAGCACCATTGGTGGAGTCAAACTCGAATTCATCAATGCCGTTTGTTTTCTCGTGTAGTTTATCCGATTGGATGATTACCGCGCCTTCGAGGTCAATGAATTGACCGAAAGTTTTGCCACCCAGGAAATCGTAGCAGACAGCACACCAATTGGCGTATTCGACGATGGATTGCCCTTCGGCTTCATATAGGTCTGCCACGTGTTTTTGGTAGCTTGGAACGCCCAGCTTTTCCGGCGTCAGTTTATGTCTGGTTACTTCCAAGTCCAGCTTCCACCGGTCTTGTTTCGAGTTGAGCTTCAGCACTAATTCTTTACGCTGACCATCGGCAGCCGTCACCTCAATGTGAAAAACGCGCGCGCCGGATTTTCCCTGCGCCAGTTTTCCGATCCTGGCCACACCGCCTATGCTAAGGTTTAGATTGCGAAGCAAGTAGCTTAAATACTTTTTGCCTTCTTCCAGGTTGCGCTCCGGACTGAGCGAACGAACCTGTTCTTCAAGATACGGATCCGGCTTAAGCTGAACCATTGGTGCTGGTAAAGCCTCTTTCAAACCAAAAGTGCGCTTGAGGGTCGAAACAATCTCCTTTCGGCCCTCGCCTGCCAGACCATCCGGTGCAACATACAAACCATAAAGCCTTCCCATCTCCGGCGGCTCTTCTAAACTAAAGATGTAACCAAGCTTCGGCCTCGTATCAATTGTGTCATTCAGACTTTCAATGTTCTCTGGAAGAACCCTATTACGATGGAAGCGTGAGGACGGCAGCCCATGCGCGACCAGCACTAAATGCCAGGATGCATCCTTATTTTTTGCTTCTCGGACTAAGTCTTTGAGGGCATCGAAATCCGTCGTAACCTCCGGCTCCAGATTAAATTCGTGAAGTAGGATGTCACGCATCAAACTGACACGTTCCTGATCCATATCACCGATCAATATTCGCTTCCGGGGATCATTCATCACTCTCCTCCTCGGCACCGAGCGGCGGCAAACCGGCGTCTTTCCAACGTTTCCGAAAGGTCTTGGTGTCAACACCTGCGTCTTTGGCTGCCTGGGTAATGTTGTAACGGCGGCGTTCCAGTCTGCGCCGCAAGTAAACGCGATCAAAAGCTTGCGTTAAGGGTTGTATGGCTTTGCGATAGGGCAACTCCAAACTGTCTTCCGGCAAGGTGTTTGCCAATTCCAGCAGGAGTAAATCCCTGGCGGTGTTTATTGTCGAAACAGGCGCGGATTCCGGTGCAGTTTCTGGTTGACCTTTTGATTCCGTTGCCGGAACAGCCGTCGGAACAGTTGCCGGAAGCAGTGTTCCCATGCTCGGCAAAGGTAAATGTCGCGGAAAAATCACTTCGCCTTCGCAGGCAATCAAAGCGCCCTTCACCAAATTTTCCAACTCACGAACATTGCCGAGAAAAGGATAACTGCGCAAGATCGTTATCGTCTCACGCGCCAGACGCATTGGCCGTTCGCCGCGATAAAGGTCTAGGAAGTGAGTGAGCAGCCAATCCACATCGCCCTGACGTTCGCGCAACGGAGGAATCTCAATGGTCACTTCGGCCAACCGGTGAAAGAGGTCTCGCCGAAAGGTTCCCTGTTTGACTGCCGCCGCCAGATCGTGATTGGTGGCACCGATCAATCTTCCGCCGAAAGGCAGCAACTCTTTACCGCCAAGTCGCCGAAATTGGCGCTCCTGAATGACGCGCAGCAGTTTGACCTGCACTTCCATCGCCAAGTCGCCGATCTCGTCCAGAAAGAGCGTGCCTTCGCCGACTTCTTCCAGAAAACCCATGCGTTGTCCGGCGGCCCCTGTGAATGCACCTCGTTCGTGTCCGAAAAGCGCACTTTCAATCAGCGTGGTTGGAATCTCGCCGATGTTGACCCCCACGCACGGAGCTTTCCCGCGCGGCCCTAATCGGTGAATCGCCTGTGCCAGCAATTCTTTGCCCGTCCCCGATTCGCCGATGAGCAGGACGCGCGAATCGGCGTGCGGAATCACTTTTGCCACTTGTCGCAGCGTCGCTCGCCACACCGCCGATTCGCCAGACAAAGTCTTTCGCAATTCCTCAACCAGTGGCGAATCCGGATCGCGTTCCGCCAGCAACTCCTGCAAACAGGCTCTGACGCTTTCCGAATCAAGGGGCTTTTCCAAAAACTGTCGCGCGCCAAGCGTGAAGGCTCGCGCCGCTAACGCCGCATCCAGCGCCCCGCTCACAATCACCACGGGCATTTCCGGCCAACGCTGCCGGCACTGTATCAGCAGATCAAAAGCAAAGGGCGGCCCGGCGATTTCCCACAAAATCACTGCTGCGGCAAACCCGTCCCTTTGGACCGCGATAAGTTTTTCCGCCGCCGCGCCGGAGTCACAGTACACGATCTCCCCTCCCTCCTTTGCCAACAACGAGCGAAAGCGTTCGGCATCACGAGGAGAGTTATCTATGACGAGCATCTTAATCATGGTGAGCCAATGGAATTAGATACGTAATGCCATCGTGGGTTTCGTCGCCGCCAACTTGCAATCGCCCGCCGCCGCGCGACGCAATGTGTTGCGCAATAACAAGTCCCCATTCCTGACCGAAATCGCCTCGCCGTGGGGGAGTGCCATTTTTGAAAGCCTGGGCCAGTTGCGGGCGTACACGGATTGGGCCGCCACTAAAACAAACCTTGGCGTACTCCGCAGTTTGAGTGACGGCGATATTTATTTGCGTCGGATTGCCAAAATCTTGCAACTCGGCCAACGCACCGACGACGATTTCCTTGAGTACCGCCCGCGCGTCATCTTCAAAGCTCAGAATGCGCGGCTGCTCCCCCGGCAAGAGGCTCAATACCACATTCTTCACTTTCAAGCAGGGCAACAGTTCATCTTTCAGTTGCTGCAACAACTCCGCCAATGAACACACCCGCGACCGTTCATCGGCGGCGGATAAGGCCGCCTGCGCTTTAGTCCATTCCTGCTTCGCCGTCCTGACAGCCTCTCTTAACGTAGTCAGATGGCGTAACAGCGAGTCCTGCCGATCCCTTTTCACATCCAGCTTAAACCGCTCTCCCAATTCCCGCTCGATTTCTTCCGCTTCGTCAATGACGTTTTGAGTGAAGCGGGAGAACTGCTCACTGAAGCCGCGCGCCAGTTTCTTTTCGTCGTAAGGAATAAGCTTTTGAATGCGTTGCTTCAGGATTTTCTGGCTTTCCTTAGCCAGCACACGCTTCCAGCATTCCGCTACCCGCGCCTGAAGTTCGTCCCGCTTATAAGGCTTGGCCAGGAAATCGAGCGCCCCTCCCTGGAAGGCGCGTCGCACGTTGTCGTATTGAGAAAAGCGGGAAATCACCAGCACTTCTTTCGCCGCTCCTGAGGTACGAACAAAGTCCAGAATCTTAAAACCACCTTCACGCTCTTCCTCTCGTTCACCTTCAGTTTTGGGCAAGCTGAGATCAAGTAGTAATAGATCAAACGGGTTTTCTTTGGCGAGGGCCAGCAATTGCATTGCTTCATCTAACGATTTGGCAACCTGGACACTGAAAGCATTAATCCCCAACTGTAACTTTTGCTCGGAAGAACTGTTCTCAAGATCATTTTTGATTCCGGCGGCTTGCCAGGGATCGTCTTCGACGATCAGTACTGAGACATTTACGGTATCCGGTTCGGTTTGTGTGTGAGGTTTCATGATTTGCTCCTTTCTATGATGGGATTTGGATGATCGGCGGAGTAAAAGGCATTTTCAAACGAACGGCCAGCGGCAAAGTGACAATCGCCTCTGTTGCGTGTCCTGGCATACTGCGATACTCAAGTTTTCCGCCCTGGGCGCTAAGCAACACCCTAGAAATCAAAACGCCTACGCCGCGGTGGCCTCTGGTAGCAAAAAAACCACTCATTGCCGTGTCAATCTGAGCCTGACTCATTCCAATCCCAGTGTCCTTAAAAACGATCATTACATTTCGCCTGCTTTTGGCAGGAAGCGCGGTAATGGTCAGCCTGTTGTCCGCCGCCGCATCGGCTTTGGACCAATCGCCGTTTTTATTGATGACGGCTTGAATGCCGTTGTTCAAGAGGTTGACAAAAGCCTCCGTGGCCAATTCAAAATCAACGTAAACGGGAAAGTTTTCTAATTGTGTATGTGCCAGTTTTATTTTCTCGTCCTGAATGAGACGTAATTTGTCAGCATCAATCCGGCTGATCGAATACTGCACCAAGCTGAGTAAAGAATAGTTTTTACAAAAGACTTCTCCCACTCGCTCCCCATGATCCTGCGCGGAGCGAGTAATGTCCATTGCTGTTTCCACTGTATCCTGAAGCTCCTGAAGCGCTGCCAACCTGCCTTGCTCGTCCGTGGATTCGTTGGCGAGTTGAGCCTGACGGTAAATTCGCTGTACGGCATTGCCCAAACGGTGAGAGTGCTGAAAGGAATAAGCGCCGCCGGCCTGAGAGGCAAGCTTGCTTTGTTCAGCCCGGTGTTTGATTTCGTGACCGGCATAAATTCCGCCGATCATTTCGCCAAGCAGGCGCAGGTATTTTTCATCCTGTTGAATGCCTGTGCCGTCCTCGTTTTGCGCCATATCCCAATGCACATCCAGCAAACCAGCCCACTTGCGATCACCGATCAATGGAATGCAAACTCGTTCAGCCAAGCCTTCCGTCTTCGCCAGCCTGGGATTTTTTCGCTGTGACTCGGTCAACTTTCGTATGTGCTTTCCAACTCTGACACGCCGCCCCTGATTTTCGCGCAGGGCTTGCTCAAGCAGGTCCCTTAATTCTTCCGGCCAGCGTTTCACCTCGACCGGCTCTCCCGTACTCCTATCGCGCCCGAAGCCTTCCTGCCAAAGAAGCTGTCGCGGATCGCCGGAAACTTTATAAAAATCCACCCGGGTGGCGGGAAATGTTCGGAGGAAAGCCTGACAGACCTGAGCATCGAAAAACCTGTGGTCATCCTGCTCGTTGAGCAGATCATAAAGTTCCCGGCGGCATCGCAATCCTTCTTCTTCACGCCGTTTATCTTGGCGCGCTTGCAACACACGGACAAGCCCTGCAAGGTCGGAGGCACCTTCTTGCAACACTTTTGGGTCCGTCACGGAAAAGCCGCTCAAAGCGCCTTGTTTGCGGCGGTACAAAGTCAGAATTCCAATGATGTGTTCCTCGACCTTCAACGGTATGCCAACGGCTTCGACACTGTGTTTGGCTGAAAGCAAGAACCCAAAGGCTTCTTTGGTGTAGCGCTGCTCATACTTTTTATCGTGGTAATGCTGGTAAAGGTCGGGAATGTGGATTGGCTCTCCTCCTACCGCGCTCGTTCCTGTCCAGCCATAGTCTTTAGGATAACGCGCGGCATTGACCCATTCCGGTTTATGCCAGTTATAAGCGGCGCGGAGTATGTACTGCTCTCTGCCCTTATCCCAAAGATAGAGTGAGCTGTAATCGGCGTTCATCTGTCGGCAGAATTTTTCGAGAGCGGTTTTCAGTTCGCCGCTCAGATCATCAAGGTTTTTGATTTCGGCCAGCCGAGGGTTGGCGTTCAGAATAAACTCCAGGGGGCGCTTATTTTTGATGTGTTCGACGACCTGGCCAAAGCGTTTGCTAAGCGTGCGGAGCGCTATAACCTGTGATTGCGTGAAAAACCATTTCTGATCTGAAACCAAGCTGAATGTCCCTATCGGCTCCCCTTTTTCATTGTGGAATGCCAGTGCGGCGTATGATTTCACCTCGTCCAGTGCCCGAATTAACCGGAAATCGGTCGCGTAGGCGGTACGCATCCAGCGATATCCGGGATCATTTTGAGCATCATTGATCACCCTGACACCCGGCTCACGAAACGCCAAGCAAAGCGGCGTGGCATCGTCAAAACTTACGGACTGTCGGGTCTCCCTGCCTGCCTCGAATAGAGGGCCTTTCCCTGCAACCAGCAGCAGTTTCCTGTTTTCGTGATCCGCCAGCCGCAAAACCCCCATTTGAACGCCAAAGACCTGGATTGCTTCCTCAATCAGGCATTGCGCTGCTTCTTCGACCGTAGAGGCGGATAAACTTTTGTTTGAGGCCTCATCCAAGCGGCTCCCAATCTCAGTGACCACCCAGTTGATAATTCGGTTCAGAGTCGCGCCGACAATTGACCAGAGCGAATCCAGAACTCTTCGTTGTGACTTACTGAGCGATCGAGTGTTGCCTAGGTCAACCTGAAGTATTCCGATTGACCCGCCTTCCAAACCCAACAAAGGAATGATGTACTGACTTATGATTCCCGACCTTTCGACGGCGTCATGATTGCAATGGGGATTGGTGCTGGAATTGGGAATAAAGAGTGGTTTTTTATCGCGCGCGACAATAGCCAGAATGTCATTGCCTGTGGCGCTTCGGCAGGTGTCTTCAAAAATTGCCGCAAACCGTTTTCCTTTGAACTTCCGCGCAACAATAAATTCCTCAGGGCCATTTTTAAGCTTGAGCGAGAGCATCGCGCCTGGGAACCCAGCTTCAATGACGATTTGCAACGCCTTTTCCATAGCTTCGTCAATGGACTTGGTCAGAGTCATTGAAGGCCCATAATCTGCCAGCGCCGCAAACCCGCGATTGAGCGGCGTGCGATTGCGCATCTCGTCGCCGAAGACCATCCCGGCGATGCTGCCGTTGGCGAACAAAGTACGGCCGGTCTGATCCACGCCGATTTCGCCATCCATAAAACCGCCGACGCAAGGAACTCCGCCTAAACGCGACTCCATCATTTGCAACGCTTGTTCGCTTTCAAATCCTTTGTCCGAATAATCCCGCCAGGCATTGCAGGCCAGCGCCAGGCTACCGACCGGGGTTTGAATCAGCAGGCGGTCGCGCGCTTGTTCCAGGCAATCACCGGCAGCCGCGAGAAGTCCTGCCGCTTCCGGTCGCAGGATTTCAAAATAATCGCCACTGTTCACTTCACGAATCAAGCGGATTGAGCGGCCGTCGGCTTCCATGCGAGAGACGGCAATCATGGGTTCGCCGTCGGTGGACATTCGTCCCAACAACACATTGCCGCCTTCCTGTCGGAGAATTTCCGCCGGAATCCCCTGGTCAAACTCCTCAATGGTTCTGCCGTCGGCGGAAACGGCGTTGGCTCGTAAGATATATCCGGTGTGAGAAAGGCCGTTCGTCAGGCCAATGCCGATGGGCGCGCCGGAGTTAATCAACGCCACAACGGCGGCATCATCGAACACTTCGCGTCCGGCAAACTGCAAGCCGGGCTTGGCGCTCCACAGATCATTGACTGAAGAAACTCCGCCCATCATCCAAATGCGGGCGCGCAGTTTTTCGCGCAGCAGCCGTTGCAGTTCCGGCCCCGGATAAGCAAGGGGGCCGTCGCCTTTCCCAAACCCGGGGAAAAACGTCAGCATAATGCGGTCGGCGAGAGGGTTGGGGTCAGTGCCTGCCGTCGGGTCCACGCTTAATTTCCAGACCAAAGAATCAATGGCTTTTTGCGGTGCCTGGCGCAAATCCCTGGCGAATTCGACTCTGGCGTTAATCAACCGCGAGGCCAGGCAGACCAGCAGTGCGCCTCGGTCATGTACGCGGTTTTCCAGCGTCGGATGCTTGAAGAAAACGGCGGCGACGGAACTGCCGATGAGCGGCACTTCAGGATATTTATTGTCGGTGAAAGTTTGATGAATTCCCGCAATGAGCTGAGAGGCTTTGGCGGTGTCGAGGTAGGCCGGCGAGGTCAGCAAAATCAGCAAACGCGGCGGGAACTGCTCGTGGTCATTGAGCCGCTTTAAGTGTTCGATGCATGGCGCGGCAAGCTTTTTACCATCGTTGAAGGGCTTTCCCTGCGGGGCATTCAGGCCGCCGTACAGAAACGCCAAATAGTTACTCATAAAAGCCGACTCCGATTCGCTCTGGAATGGGCACTGCTTTGTTGAATCTCTCCTTGCCAATCTGGCTGTCCGCCAACCGAAGAGTGTGAGCGGCGACAGCAAAACTCATTTCATTTGGCCGTGGAGCGCAGTGACAGGAACTCTCCGAAAACACGTGCTGTGAACGGGCGGCATCCTATGTCAGCGGAGAGTTCCTGCCAAGCAAAGAGCGGTGCGGAAGGAGCAGTCAGGTGATACGTGGCAGGCGTTGCCGCGCGTCTCGGCGACGTGACGCGCCCGCCATTGCTCTTTCACCTGTGGCCAATCTCCAGGGCAGTGAATTGCGGCAAGCGCTGCGTCCGCTGTGTGCGGATGCAGCGGCACGCCGCCTACGTGCCGCTGCACCGCTTCCTGAACCGCCCGATCCCTTGCGTCGTTTGTCTTTCAACTCCGGAAACCAACTTTGGAAAAAAGCGCTGCCAAAACTCAATCCCGCAGTTCGTTTTCCGCTTCGAGTTTTCCTTTTTCTCGTTATCCGTTTCATAAATCATCCTCCTTACGGAATCAGCATTTTGCCGAGTTGGTCGGTTGGCTGTAGCGCATTTGCTGCAACCCGACGTTCTGCCATAAAGCATCCGCCGTGCCATTATGATGGTTACCCTATATTCATCTGTTTCGTGTCGAAAAACTGTAACTGCTGAGAAAAAACGAGATGATGCGGGGAAATCGCCACGCTTGACGGGAATCCAATTCCTTTTTGTGGGGAGTACCAATGCATAGCGAATCATCCACTGACGATGTGGACTCGCTCAGACTCGGCCCATCCAAATGCACGACCAAAGTGGCGTTGTGTTACCAGTCGCCGCCGTCAAAGAAGAAGCCTGTTTCCGAAAGTTGCGCACTTTTGGAAACAGGCTTTTTCGTCATCGGTTTTCCGCGAAGCGCATTCGCCTCGCTATTCAGTTTGCCGTCGAGTTCTTGCGGTTATCCGGCTTTTCAGCCAGCGGTCAAGATCGGCTTTCTTCTGAAAATCGAACAGCACCTCCGCCAATTCATCCAATTGATTATCAGAAAGTCGGGATAGTCGGCGTTGCATTCGCTCGCTCAAGTCACCGATTCGCCGCGAGATTGCCTCACGATCACTTCGATCTTTCCTTCGATCTTGCCTCTCTTAAATCCGATTAGCTCTGTCGGTGTTAGATATTCCATTGCTTGGCTCCTTTCGCGCGGATTGAACCGCTCAAGTTCGATCTTGAATTCCTCTTGCTGCCGCGGCGTGGTCAGCGGCAAATAAGTAGCTGTCCGTAAATAACCGTTACAACTTGATCCGCTAGTTCTGGCGATTTGATTGGTGCCGCTTACGGCAAGTTGTAACACTTATTTATGGACGACTCCTTACTTCAAAACAATGGGCATTCCGATCCTTCGTGGCCGGTACTTTGAAGAGCGCGACACAGCCGAATCCACACCCGTCGCCATCATTGATGAATCCCTGGCCAAAAAGTACTGGCCGAACGAAGACCCAGTCGGCAAACGCATCAGCTTCGAGGGTGGCGCGAACAACCGCATTTGGCGCGAAATCGTCGGCTTGGTCGGCCACGTCAAACACGCAGACCTGGAAGGCGAATCGCGCGCGCAGTACTACATGCCGCATTCACAACGCGCGCAACCCAGAATGGCGCTGGTCGTTCGCACCACGAGCGATCCGAACAGTCTGGCCGGCGCGGTGCGCGGCGCGATTAAAACCCTGGATTCGGACTTGCCGGTGTTCCGCGTTCGCACAATGGATCAATTCGTCGCCGATTCGATGATGCAGCGGCGTTTTGCCTTGCTGTTGATCGGCGTGTTCGCCGGCTTGGCGATGCTGCTCGCCGGCATTGGTTTGTACGGCGTGATGGCCTATTCGGTGACGCAGCGCACGCACGAACTTGGTTTGCGAATGGCGCTCGGCGCGCAACGCTCGGACGTGCTGAAACTGGTCGTCCGCCAGGGAATGCTGCTGGCGGCCATCGGACTCGGCATCGGCGTGGCGTTCGCGCTGTTGCTCAGCCGCGCGATGAAAACCATGCTCTTCAACGTCAGCGCCACCGATCCGCTGATTTACCTGTTAATCGCAACCACGCTGGCGGCAGTGGCACTCTTCGCCTGCCTGATTCCAGCCCGGCGCGCCACAAAAGTAGACCCGATGGTGGCTTTGCGTTACGAATGACTGCGACCCTAAAGAAGGGCTTGCAAACAAAAGTGCCGATTCAGCCACCGCAGTCACAGAGAACGCAGAGCCAAACACTGGATATTCTCTGTTTTCTCCGTGCGCTCTGTGGCTGTCTTCATATCTTCGAGTTTGCACGGATTCAGGATTCGATTTGCGCGGGCAAACACAGGCGAAAGGTGCTGCCGTGGCCGGGTTGGCTGTTGACGTTGATCTGGCCGCCGTGGGCGCGGGCGATTTCATGGCAAATGGCCAATCCAAGGCCCGCGCCGCCCGTGCGCAATCTGCGAGCTTTGTCCGCACGCCAGAAGCGTTCAAAGATGCGCTGTTGTTGTTCAGTGTCGAGGCCGATGCCGTCATCGCGGATTTCAATCCAGACATCGCTGCCGCCATTGCCCGCGTTGATGTTGACCGCGCCGCCTTCGGGCCGGCTGTAATGAATGGCGTTGCTCAGGAAGTTGTTGACCGCACGCCGCAGCCGTGCTTCGTCGGCGATGACGGTCAGCGAAGGTTGAATGTCGGCGTTCAGCGTTACCTGGCGCGCGGCGGCTTCCGTTTGCAGACGGGCGATTTCGGCGGCAATGAGCGGCTGCAATTCGACTTCGGACAAATCCAGCACCAGCCGCTGCGCGTCCGAGCGCGCCAGTTCCAACAGGTCTTCGGCCAATCGCGTCAGCCGCTCGACTTCCGACAAACATTCGACGATCACTTGCCGATACTCTTCGGCGGAGCGCGTGCGGCGCAAACTGACTTCCAACCGGCTGCGCAAGCTGGTCAGCGGCGAACGTAATTCGTGCGAAGCGTCGGCGGCGAATTGCTGGTGCGATTCGATGATTTGATACAGCCGATCCAGCATTTCGTTCAGCACGTGCGCCAGACGGCTCAACTCGTCGTCGCCGGCGGGTTCGGCCAGCCGCGCTTTCAGATGGTCGCGTCCGATCAATTGCGCGCGCTGCGTCATCAAATCCACGGGACGTAGCGCCAGCGTCGCCAATCTGTAGCCGACCAAGCCCGTGGCCAGCAGCGCAATTAACCCTACAATCAACAACGTTCGCCGCAGCGCCGCCAGCGTTTCTTCGATGTCGGCCAGCGGCACGGCCACGACGAACACGTACTGCCGATAAGCGTCCACGCTCAGCCCCAAACCGCGTTGGCCGTTCAGCGTCACTGCGGTTAGCACTGCCTGTCCGGCCAACGCCGTTTGCGCAATCTGGCGCGACACCAGCGGCGCGCGGCTCTGCAATTGTTTGGATTGATTGATGACCGCGTAATCCGGCGTCAGGATTTGGACGAACTTTTCGATGTGGTGCGAATTGATGATGGCAGTGCTGTCAATTGGGTGCAGGTGGACTTGCGGGCCGTCCATCGAAGACGCCACTTCCGTTCCGGCCAGCGTGCGCAGCGAATCTTCAAGCGAATGATAAAGACTTTGCCGCATGCCGAAATACACAGCCGTCAGCGCCAGCGCCAGCAACACGCCAAACGTGAGCAGCCATTGCAGCGTCAACCGTGTGCGAAAACTTTGTGATCTGAACCAGGGCATGTTGATATTTTTTTCTGAGAGCGATGCGGTCCGCGCGCGGAAATCGCAACCGTGTTGCCACTTCCGCAAGCCTCGCGCGGAACCGCTGATGCTCTCAGACCTTGCGCGCGTTTTCGCGCGGCTTGCTCTTGAACATATAGCCCAATCCCCGAATCGTGTGGATCAATTTGTGTTCGGCGTAGGTGTCCACTTTGTTGCGCAGGTAATTGATGTAAACGTCAATCACGTTGCTCAGCGGATCGTATTCCGCGCCCCACACTTGATCGGCCAGTTGCTGCCGGGTGAGTACCTTGCCCTGATTTCGCATCAGGCATTCCAGCAGCATGTATTCGCGCGCAGTCAGTTCGACTTGCCCGCCGCCGACCGTCACGATGTGGCCAACCGTGTCCACGCTGACTTGTTCGCAATGCAGACTCGCATCGCGCACCGCCGGCCCGCGCCTCATCAACGCGCGCAACCGCGCCAGCAACTCTTCAAAGACGAACGGCTTGGTGAGGTAATCATCCGCGCCGCAATTCAAGCCGGCGATTTTGTCCGAAGTCGCATCCAGCGCGGTCAGCATCAGGATCGGCGTGTTAATGCCTTGTGCGCGCAGATTGCGGCAAACTTCAACGCCTCCACGCCCTGGCAGCAGCAAATCCAAAATCACCACGTCATAGTGATTGACGGCGGCCAGGTATTCGCCACGCTCGCCCTCTTCGGCCACTTCGACCAGGAACTTTTCTTCCGCCAAACCTGCGC
>CAZRXE010000512.1:0-2057 GCA_964603695.1 uncultured Heliomicrobium sp. | reverse complement strand
GGGCGCAAGATACGGGATGGGCAAGAATCTGTCCAGAGCGGCAGAGATTTTCTCTCAATTCGTCAACGAAAGGACGCCAATCTGATTGGGTTGGCGTCCTTTCGCAAACGTCATTCAATCCAGTCAGCGATGAAGACATTTGTATCGCCCTGCTTGGCGGCGTTGCGGTTGGAACAGAACACGAGTTTTTTTCCGTCAGGCGAAAACATGGGAAAACCATCCAAGCATTCGTAGAAGGTGATTTGTTCCTGCCCAGTACCATCAACATTGATGGCGTAAACATCGAAGTTTCGTCCACGCGGATCACCGAGGTTTGACGAAAAGATAATTCGTTTGTTGTTGAGGAAGAAAAACGGTGCGAAGTTGGCTTTGCCGTTGTTGGTCACGCGGCGTTTGTTCGATCCGTCCGGGTTCATTACCCATAAATCGAGTTTGCTGGGGCGAATCATATTTTCTTTGAGCAATGTCAGGTAGTCGGTTTTCTCTGCATCGGACTGCGGATGATACGCGCGGTAAACAATAAGTTTGCCGTCATAGCTCCAGAAAGGCCCGCCGTCGTAACCGAGTTCATTTGTCAGTCGCTTCACGTTCTTACCGTTTTTGTCCATTGTGTAAATGTCCAGATCGCCGTCGCGCAAACTGGTGAAAACGATGGTTCCGTCCGGGCGAATGGTCGCTTCCGCATCGTAACGGGCAGTTGTGGTAAGCGGCTTTGAATTCGATCCGTCCAGGTTGGCTTTGAAAATGTCAAATCCGGGATAAAGCGCCCAAACATAACCTTTGGAAAAATCCGGTTTAGGCGGGCACTGCGGATTGGCTTTGAACGTGGAGGCATAGACGATGCTCTTTTTATCCGGTGTGAAATAAGCGCAGGTGGTTTTGCCTTCGCCGTTGGAGAGCAGCTTCTTGTCCGAACCGTCTATGTTCATCGAATAAATTTGATCACAGCCGTCGCCTTTGGGGGCGCTTTGAAAAATCAGTTTCTTGCCGTCGTGCGAAAAAAAAGCTTCGGCGTTCTCGCCTTCAAAGGTTAGTTGTTTGATGTTGGCGAGGTGTTTTTCGCGTGGGTCTTTGAGTTCGACAGCGGACGCTGGAAGCGATGTTTCCGTCTCGGCGTTTCGTGGCACAAGCAACAGCCCGCCGCAAAGCGAAACCAACAGGACAATGAGAATCAGTTTTTGCATGGTTCTATTTGAGAAATTGTTGAGGTCAGTTGTTTACCGGCGCAGTTTTACCGCCGTGTGTTTGTAGCCAGTTTTGCACATCTGCCATGGATTGGAAGTCCAGCAGGATGTCTCCGACCAGGGAGAATCGTAATCAAGGGCGTCCATGCTTTGAGCAGCGGGGAAAAAGCGCTAAGTGAAAGCATAAGTGGCGGGCGCTGCTTGAAGCAACAACCCGCCACTGCCGATTTAAGATGAATTACTCGTCGTCATGGCGACGGTTTCCGCCTTTGCCTTCCTTGCCGCCCTTCTTTTCGTTGAGCAAGGATTTGCGGCTCAGGCGAATCTTGTTGCCTTCGATTCCGATACACTTGACCATAATTTGTTGACCTTCGGTCAGTTCATCACGGACATCGCGGACGCGATAGTCGGCAATTTCTGAAACGTGCAGCAGACCGTCGAGGCCGGGAAGGATTTCGACGAACGCGCCGAAATCCACGATCCGCGAAACCGTACCGAGGTAGGTCTTGCCGATTTCGGCTTCGGCGGTGATGTCGCGGATGATTTGCATGGCCATTTCGGCGGCTTCGCCATTGGCGGTGGCAATCGAAATGCGGCCTGAATCTTCCACATCAATCTTCGCGCCGGTGCGTTCGACGATGGATTTAATCATCTTGCCGCCTGGGCCAATGACGTCGCGAATCTTGTCGGGGTTGATCTGCATAGTCAGGATGCGAGGCGCATACTGGCTGATTTCCTTGCGCGGTTCAGCAATGGCTTCTTCCATCTTATCCAGGATGAATAGCCGGCCTTTTTTGGCTTGCTCCAAAGCTTCTTGCAGGATTTGAGGATTCAAGCCCGTAACCTTGATGTCCATTTGCAGCGCGGTGATGC
>CAZRXE010000511.1:0-7531 GCA_964603695.1 uncultured Heliomicrobium sp. | reverse complement strand
TTTCATTGTTTGTTGTCGGCATTGCCATCAGTTGGTTGTTCTTCTCAAATCGTGAGCGATTCATCATGGCCGGCGTAGTCAGTGTGGCAATAACGATTATCTTTTTGGTCTATATCTTTGTTCCTGAGCAATTCAATTTTGCCATTGACACCTTGAGATTGCGTTTCGACCCGGATGTAAAACTTGCGGGCATTCCGCAGGGCACGTTCGGTCAGGAAATAGCTTATCGCCTAGACGTTTTTGACGCTTGTGCGATGCTTTTTCTTCTTGATCAGCCACTGTACGCGTTAATTGGAACTGGACCTGGGTTAATTTCGCTGCCTGCTTCGGATTATGTGCCGCCGGGGTTGTACAGTTTGATTTGGACTCCTGAACTCGGCATCAATAGTCCACCTTACCATGGCGCGCTGCTTGAACTTTCCAATGGCGGTGTATTGGGCATTGGGTTATGGATATTTCAAGTCGCTGTCTGTCTAACGGCGCTTCGTTTCTTGTCAAAAGCAGGGCACAGCGAATCGTCAATAAACGATGATTGGCAATTCGGATACGCAATGTTTTTGATTGGCGCGGCATTTTACCTCGTGCAAGTCAGCTACACGCCGCTGTGGTGCATCTTTCTGGGCATAGGCTGGGTGGCGGTGAAGTTACGCAATGAAATGGCTGCCGCCGACATTCTACAAAAAAAAGCTCCTACTAAATTCAGCCGGTTTCTAGCTACCGCGCCAGCATCAATTTCACCAAGAAGAACCGGGTAAAGATGACTTTTCCTTTAATTAGTTGCGTCGTGCCAACGCTCAACAGCGCCGCGACCCTTGACGCTACACTGCTCTCTTTGCGCACTCAACATAACGTCAGCCTTGAGCTGATCGTCGCCGATAGCGATTCGACTGACGGCACGCTGCAAATTTGCCGGCGATGGGAAGCACCGACGGTTTATGTTCCGCCGGGAAATATGTACCGCGCAATCAACACGGGTCTGCGGCAAAGCGGCGGCGAATGGTGCGCTTATCTCAACTCCGACGACTGGCTCTACCCAGACAGCTTCGCTCGCCTCATCGCTCTGGGCGAGAAAACAGGGGCCGACGCGGTTTATGGAAACTGCGACTATACTGACGAACAAGGCCGGTTCATTTATTCCTTTGCGGCAGCCCGTCCCACGGAATTACTGCCGTTATTTCGCCTTCGCCAAATGGGATTTGCCCAACCTGCCGCTATTTTCCGGCGAACACTTTATGAACGGTTGAATGGATTCGATGAAAGCCTGGTATACCGCGCCGACGCGGATTTTTTCATTCGCGGATTATTGATGAAGAAAAGCTTCGCCCACCTCGACGGTCCTCCCGTCGCCTGTTTCCGACTACACTCCCGGCAATTGAGTAATCGAAGCAATCAACTGACCCAAATCGAAGCGAATCGAATTTTTGGCGGAGAGGAATTGCAGGCGAGAGTCAGCGACCAGTTAGCGTCAACGACTTGGCGTGTCAGAAATCTGTCCCATTACGCCATCCGCATCCTGCGAGAATCGCTGCTTTCTAGCAGGTTTCGATTGCCAAGAACAATTGAAACATACCTGCATAAATGATCAGGGATTGACGGCTTCAACGAAAACGCTTTCCGGTACGCGTTCCACCAAGTCAAGCTCTCCCGGATTGGGAATCGTTGTTTCGCCCGACGGCATCACTTGCGGATTTTCAAAGCCAGCCTTTAGCAGCAGTTTGCATAACGATTCGCCATCGTACATCCACAAATGGTGTCGCTCGCCCACAAGCAGGTATTTCAACTTACCCAGCCAACTATCAGAGTTTGCAGAAGCCATGAAGATGCCCTCCACGAAAGCGTCGGCATCACGCTCCGCCATATAGTTTTCAATGTGAAAGCGCAGGTCCGGCACGGCGACTCGAATGATTCCGCCCGGCGCAAGAACTCGACGCGCCTCGCGCAAAAACATCCCCGCCTCACGCTGGTTCAAATGCTCAAGCATGTGACAGGTGTAAAGCACTTCAACCGAATCATCGAGTTCGGGAATTCGATGCACGGCGTTGGCATACTTGATTCCAACCTGTCTGATGATTCGGATAAATCCTTGCTGTTTGGGAGACAACAAACCCAGCCGTCCCATCAACCAATCTACTCCCGGCCAACCCGCAATCCGCACGGTCAGCGAATTATCGTAATTTACCCAGCCGATGGTCGGTATATCTCCACTACCCACATTGAGCCGT
This sequence comes from uncultured Heliomicrobium sp., assembly GCA_964603695.1. Classification (GTDB taxonomy): domain Bacteria; phylum Acidobacteriota; class Blastocatellia; order RBC074; family RBC074; genus RBC074. The sequence goes on along the minus strand of CAZRXE010000511.1, from coordinate 5,309 downwards.
TTCAGCATAGTTTTCGTAAAAGTTGCCCATTCATTCAGGCGGCTTTCAGCATTGCCCGCATCGCATAATCGCTCAGCCGTTTTCGCATCGGATGCAGCCAGGCAGGAATGGCGATCAGCAGACCGCCTGCCAATACCGACAGACCGATGACCGTCCACAATCCATAAGTTGCGCGCAACGGATAGTAAATCGCCGCGCTTGCCAACGCGGCGCAGACGCTCGCGAGCATCAGCCATAGGCTCCGCGCCGGCAGTAGTTCGCGTAAAAGAATGTCATTTTTCCGGTGATGAACCACGATCAGAATCAAGCCGCTTCCGATCAACGCCAAAGCGTTTGCCATCGCCACGCCCGCGCCACCCCAAAACCTTCCCAACAACCATCCCCCCGCCAGATTCAATACGCCGAGCACCAGATGGCTGATCGTGTTCCAGCGTAAATCTCCGGTTCCCAGGTTGACGAAGTAAGCCGGCGCGCTGAGTAAGTTCCCCAGCCAGCCCGCCGCCATCAATGCTCCGCACAAAACAAACCAGCGTTCGTAATGCCCTATCCAAAGTTCGGAGATGATAGGCAAGATTGCCGCCAGCAACGCAAACAGCGGTACGCCGAAATAAAACATCACCTGGTAAGACTCGCGGTAAATCTGCCGTGTCGCTTCGGGGCGGTGTTCCTGTAATCCGGCGATGACCGGAACCAGTGCCTGGTTGGCGGCCAGAATTACCGACCGAAGCTGATTGACCAGGCGAGCGGCCATTTCGTAATAACCGATCAGCGCCGCCCCACCAAAGCCGGCAAGCAGGCTTTTGGTAAGCGGATCGTGAAGCAGGCTGATGCCCCAGATGATTTGGGAGTTCAGCCCGTAATTCATCATTTCGCGGAAAGCATCGCCGCGCCAGCGATAGGGCAACCGGGGCAGTTCGGGCAAACAGCGCCGCAACGCAATCCAGTTGAGGAACATAAACACTGCTGTTTGCAGCAATCGCGCGTAAGCCAGTCCCATCAACCCATGCGCCGGAACCAGCCGGTAACATAACGCCAGATGCGCGGTTTCGCCGCCAATGGCCAGCACGCTGCGAATATCCATCCGCTGAAAGCCGTCCAACGCCGCTTGAAATACACCTGCCGCTGAACTCAGACAAAGATAGGCCAGCGCATACGGCAACAGTTCGCGCGCTGCCGTCAACGCCCTGCCCTGCAACAGGCGTCCGAGCAGCCAATGCACCAGCGGAAAGGCGGCCACGGCAATCAAGCCGGTCAATGCCGCCGCCGACAGCACAGCCGTTTCCACTATGCCGGCGGCGCGCGCCGATTCGCCGCGTGAAAGATAAGCCGCCACGTATTTGACTACGCTGGCCGAAAACCCCAGGTCTCCGGCGCGCGCGGCAACCGCCGTGGCCAGTGTCAAAGACCAAACGCCCAGCATTTCAATGCCGATGGCGCGCAGCAAAAAACGGTACAACAGCCACAACAGCACGCCCATCGCCAGCACCTGCACGACGGACATTCCGGCATTGATGATGAGCCGCCGATGTTGAATCATCAGGCCACCGCGCTGCTTTCCGCTTGAAACAGCAAATTGCCGCCAACGAAATCGAATTTTTTGGCCGTGGCCGGGCGCAAAACGTTGTCGCGTCCAATCTCAAAAGGCTTGTAGCCGAATTCGCGCAGCCAGCCAATCAGGTCGTCGGTTTTGGCCACGCCGTCCAAACCGAAATCGCCTGTTTCCAAAATGATTCGCGGACGGTCTCGCCGCAAGGTTTCTGTCAGTCCCTGCAAGACCTGAAGCTCCGAACTTTCGGCGTCAATTTTGATTAGGTCAACTTTCGTCAAACGGCTTTCCCGGATCACATCGTCGGCTTTACGCGCGCGCGCTTGAAATTCCACGCCGGCACGTTGCGGCAGCGAATCGTCTTCGCGCATACCGAAGGCGGAGTTGAAAGCCGAATACTCCAAGCCGAAATCCCGCAGCGTTAATTGCGTCTCCTGGTTGAAAGCGGCGCAATTGTGAAGCGTGACGTTTCGGCGTTCGGCGGTGTTTCGCGTCAATTGTTGAAAGGTTCGCGGAGTTGGTTCAAACGACAACACACGCCCTTGCTCGCCGACCAGAAACGAACCCAGCAGGGAAAAGAATCCGAAGTGAGCGCCGATGTCCACGAAGTTCATTCCCGGCCGCAAGGTGTGCAGCAAAAACCGGCAAACGTCCTCTTCAAAAAAGCCGTAGCGCCAGATGGTCATCGAAATCAGTTCCGGCAAAACCACGCGAATCGGTTCGCCCCAAAAAGTCCGCGCCGTCACTTCATTGGTGCGCCCCGCCAACTGCATCAATTTCGGCAAAATCATTTTTCGCGGCAAACGGAGCGCACGCGCCAATCTGCCTTTGGCCATCAATTGCGCGGCAGCGGTCAATTGCTCAGCCAATGCCGAATAGTCTTGTTCTTGTGGCAATGTCATTTCCTAAAGATAACCGCTCAGGCCTTTTCGGCTCGTAGAGCCGGTTGAATTTAGGCAGGTCGTTTACGACCTGCGATGGAGCGCGGAGGTTTCCGTGTCGCGTAGCGACGCTTGATTGAAGGCGGATTCAATCGTCGCTACGCGACGCGGAAAGCTGCTCTACCTTACCCGGCGATGAATCGCCGGTCTAAACTCATACCGTCGCTACGCGACGAAGAACAGGCTAAGCAGTTACGTCTAAAGTTCCTGCCGCTTCACAAACACCGCGTCAATGTAAACAACCTGTCCCTGTCGGTCATAGGTTTGTTCCAGATTTCCCGCGTACCGAAAACCAAGTTGATCCAGCAACAAAACAAGTTCGGCAAACGAGGGTTGCGCTTCATAAAGTCGGAACAGATTGACTTCGATGATGCAGGCGGCGGCACGGCGAAAAGTTTCAACGCCGCCCGCAATGACCTGCTTTTCGTAACCTTGCGTGTCCACCTTGATTAAAACATCAGGTTGCAGTGCCGCTTCGCCCAAGACCTTGTCCAACGTTGTCAGCTTGATCGTGACGGACTGTTGCGCCTGCGTTTGTGGATACAGCGTCGAACAGGTTTCGGTGGATTGCAACAGGGAAGAAGACGGACTGTGCGTGGTATGAAGAAACATTGTCCGCGCTTCTTCGGTTTCGCCGACCGCAAAATTAAACACTTTAACGCGGCGTTCTCGCTGAGTTTTCGCCCATTGCTCAAGTCTCGCGAAGGGTTCTGCCAGCGGCTCGAAACAATAAAGTTCGGCAGTGGGAAAAACGCGGCTGATTTCGGCGGCGAACTGCCCATGGTTGGCCCCGACGTCAATGACGGTTTGAATTGGCAATGTCTTCAAGCCCAGCAAGGTGTGCTGCGGACTTCGATTCAGCCGCATAACATCCAGCCCTGCGGCGGCAAAAGCGGATTTGACAAAAGCGTTCAAGCGAGCAGGCATCGGAATCAGGCCTTGTAAAACTCCGCAATCTGTTCGACCACGTATTGTTGTTGTTCGGCGGCCAGTTCCGGGTAAATCGGCAGCGACAGGCATTCCAGCGCGGCGCGTTCGGTTTCCGGCAAATCGCCTGCGCCGTAGCCCAGGAACTGGAAGCATTGTTGTTGGTGCAGCGGCACGGGGTAATAGACTTCCGTGCCGATGCCGGCCTGTTGCAAATGCGCTTTCAGTTCGTCGCGGCGCGAACAGCGAATGGTGTACTGGTTGAAAATGTGGCGGCAGTCTTCGTGAATTTTCGGCAAGGTGATTTCTTCGATGCCGGCGGCCTGAAACAATTCGGCGTAACGAGCAGCGTTCGCTTGGCGGCCTTCGGTCCAACTGTCCAAATGCTTCAACTTCACGCGGAGCACGGCGGCTTGCAGCGCGTCCAGGCGGCTGTTGATGCCTACGACCTGGTGGTAATACTTCGGCTCCATGCCGTGAACGCGCAGGATGCTTAATTTGGCGGCGAGTTCGTCGTTGTTAGTGGTCATCAGGCCGCCGTCGCCCGCGCCGCCCAGGTTCTTCGACGGGAAAAAGCTGAAACAACCAATGTCGCCCATCGTGCCGGCGCGCCGTCCCTGAAATTCGGAACCGATGGCTTGGGCGGCGTCTTCCACCACGGGCAGGTTGTGTTTGCGCGCGACTTCCAAAATCACGTCCATCCGCGCGCATTGGCCGAACAGATGCACGGGCATGATGGCTTTGGTGCGCGACGTAATGGCGCGTTCCAACAGTTCGACGTTCAGGTTGAAATCTTCGGGAGTGATGTCCACGAAAACCGGGTGCGCGCCCAAGCGCGTGATGGCGCTGGCCGTGGCGAAAAAGGTAAAGGACGTGGTGATGACGTCGTCGCCCGCCCCGACGTTCAAGGCCATCAAGGCCAGCAGCAAAGCATCCGATCCCGACGCGCAGCCGATGGCATGTTTCGTCTGGCAATAAGCAGCGGCATCGCGTTCAAAGTCGGCGACGCCCGCGCCCATAATGAATTGTTGGGTGTCGAAAACGCGCTCAACCGCCGCCATCACTTCGTCGCGAATGGTTTGGTGTTGCGCGACCAAATCAAGCAAAGGAACTTTCATTTTGAAAACTTTTCGTCAGGTTTGAAATCAATCGTTGCAGCCAGCGCAACAACGAGCAGAAATAGTAAAGCATTAGCCGCGATCTGCAAGTTGAAGTCGAGGAAGCTGTGAACGCCGATGCCCAGCGCGGCGACGTAACCGCCAACCACCATTGCGCGATCCTGGCTGCGCAGGCGAGCCGGTGCGCCAAGCTGTTTGCGCGCTCGGCGAACAAGCTCGACCAAAAACCACAAGCCGATCAAGCCGCCGATCAAGCCGGTGTCAGCAAGCACTTGCAAGTAATCGTTGTGCGCTTGTTCCAGGCGTTCGTTGCGGACGGAGGAACGGCCATACGCCGGATATGCCGTTGGGAAAGCGCCCAGACCGACGCCGGCGACCGGGTGATCCAAAAACATCTGCCACGCGCCGCGCCAGTATTCGGTGCGCGTCACCAGAGAGTATTCGCCAGCGCCTTGCCGCACCGTGCCGAAGCGTTTGCTCAGCGGTTCGTAGCCGATCCACAACGCCAACACCAACACCGCCGCCAGCACACCGCCCAAAAGCAAGCCGTTGCCCACTGTGGAAAAAGCTCTAGCCTGTTCACCGGAGACAGACTGAAGTCCGTCCCACTTTGCGGCCAACATCAGCAACGCCAGCTCAATGCCTAGCGCCAGCAGGCCTCCGCGCGAGAGCGACAACACCAACGCCAGCACCATCATCACCACGCTGAAAAGCCACAACAGCCGCTGTTCCAGATTGATCTTGGCAAATAACAAATATGCCAGCGGCAAGGGCAAC
>CAZRXE010000510.1:0-3024 GCA_964603695.1 uncultured Heliomicrobium sp. | reverse complement strand
CATCAGGATCCGCACGAAATCGTCTTCCGTGAGCGACTTCAACTCCACGCGAATGGGGAAACGCCCCTGTAGTTCGGGGATCATGTCGGATGGTTTGGCGACGTGGAACGCTCCGGCGGCGATGAACAGAATGTGGTCTGTGCGAACCATTCCGTATTTGGTGTTGACGGTTGTGCCTTCGACAATCGGCAAAATGTCGCGCTGCACGCCTTCGCGCGAAACGTCCGGGCCGTGGCCGCCTTCACGCCCGGCGATTTTGTCAATTTCGTCCAGGAAGATGATGCCGGAAGATTCCACTCGCTCCAGCGCGATGCGCGCCACTTGATCCATATCCACCAGCTTCTGCTCTTCTTCCTGCATCAGGTATTCCATCGCTTCGGCGACGGTCATCTTGCGCGACTTGGTGCGCCCGCCGAACAGTCCGGGCATCATGTCCTTCAGATTGACATCCATCTCTTCGATGCCCTGATTGGTATAGATTTCAAACGAAGGAAAGTTGCGTTCGCGGACTTCCATCTCGACGATGCGATTGTCCAAACGGCCTTCGCGCAATTGCTGGCGGAACTTTTCGCGCGTGCGGTTGTAAGTTTCCTGCAAGGCTGTAGGCGTGTCTTCAATCTGGTCAATTGCTGGATCGAATGCACTGGCATTCGACGACTTGCTCGGCGGCAGCAGCAAATCCAGAATCCGCTCTTCGACGTTCTGTTCGGCTTTATCGGCGATTTCATCCACCTTTTCGGCGCGCACCATATCAATCGCGATTTCCACCAGATCGCGGATCATGGATTCGACATCGCGTCCGACGTAACCGACTTCCGTGAACTTCGACGCTTCGACTTTCAGAAACGGCGAAGACGACAACCGCGCCAACCGCCGCGCAATTTCGGTTTTCCCGACACCGGTCGAACCGATCATGATGATGTTCTTCGGCATCACGTCCTGCGCCATGTCGGCAGGCAGCTTCTGCCGCCGTACACGATTGCGCAGAGCCACGGCCACGGCGCGTTTCGCCGCCGCTTGTCCGACAACGTGCTTGTCCAGTTCGGCCACAATCTGTCGCGGCGTCAAACTATCCAGCCCTTGGGCTTCTTCCAAATCACCTTTGAGATAAACAACCATAGTTATTTTCCATCTTCCATTTCCCATTTTTCATTGTTCATTTGCCGAGGGCAAATGACAAATAACAAATGACAAATGGAAAATGATCAGAGTTCCTCGATCACTAAATTCAAATTGCTGTAGATGCAGATTTCGCCCGCGACCTTCATCGCTTCTTCGGCGATTTGGCGGGCGGTGAAGTCCGTGTTGCGCACCAGCGCGCGCGCCGCAGCCAGCGCATACGGCCCGCCGGAACCGATAGAAACAATGCCGTCATCCGGTTCGATCACATCGCCGTTGCCGCCGATGAGCAGCGTGCTTTGCGCGTCGGCGACCAGCAGCAAAGCTTCCAGATTGCGCATCATTTTGTCCGTGCGCCAGTCTTTGGCCAGTTCGACAGCGGCGCGATTCAACTGTCCGTGAAACTGTTCCAGCTTCGATTCAAAGCGTTGAAACAAGGCAAAGGCATCGGCACTGGCACCGGCGAATCCGGCCAACACCTTGTCGCTGTACAGCCTGCGAACTTTGCGCGCTCCGGATTTCATGATCGTGTCGCCCATCGTCACCTGCCCGTCACCGGCAATGACGACCTTGCTGTCACGGCGAACCGCCAGAATCGTTGTGCTACGAATTTTTATTGTGTTGCCGCCCGAACTGGCGCTGGATTGATCGTTTGAATGCAATGGATAAGGCATGTTCTGGACTATAGCGACCGCTCGCGAACCTTGTCAACGCCAACAAGTTGCAGGTAAAAACGATTAGCGCGGCAACCGCCAGCGTTCGCGCAACCATGCTAATTCCGCTTGCGGCAATTGCACCAGCAGAGGTTTCTGTTGTGGATCGAGCCAAAACAAAAGCTGCTCAATCTTCGCCGCAGGCATCGCCGTGCAACCGGCGGTTCCCTTTCCGGCAGCCTGCCAAATGTGCAGAAAGATGCAGGAGCCGCATTGAGCCTGCGGCGGATCGGCGTTGTGATCCACAACCACGCCCCAACGATACAGTTCATCGCTGCGCAGCATTTGTTCCGAACTCTTCCAATCCGGTGCGGAAACCAGTTGCCCGTCGAGAATGCGGTTGTAGTTCGCGGACTTCGAATCGTCCACGCATTCCAGCGTTTTGGTCGCCTGAATGTAAGACAGTTTTACCTGACTCGCCTGTTCCCGCGCGGCGTAACCAAAAGCCGAACTCAGCCGGAAAATCCCTGCTGGTGCCCGCCCATCGCCTTCTTTTTTGACCGGATCGGAAGCTTTCGCCAATCCGGCAAGCTCGCCGTGCAAGCCTTTGCCCCAGGCCATTCCGCTGCGACCGACGACAATCGGAATCCGTTCTCCCACCGAACGCCAGGCCTGTCCCTCAGTTCTCTCATATCGCTGTAGTTCACCGTCAACCGAGTTCCAATCTTTCGTGGTGACAATTAGCAGTTGCCGCGCTTGCGACAAAACATCTCGCGATTCCTCTAATCGAACCGAACCTTGAATCAAACCAAGAGATAAAACAGCGAGTAACGCCCATTCGGAAATATGCATGCGGCCACCTTTCTTTCGCTCAAATTTAGTCTGCAAATCGAAGCAAAATCGTAGTTTCATGGTCTTGACGGAACCCGGCTTCTGTGGGAGCATACGCGCTCGTTTCGGGACAGTCCACCAAGTTCCTTCGTGATTTTAAGCCTGAAAATACTGCGTGAAATCACTCTTTGCATCTTCAATAAGGCGGCGTAGCCAAGTGGTAAGGCAGAGGTCTGCAAAACCTTTATTCATCGGTTCGATTCCGATCGCCGCCTCCAAATTCCTTCCTCGGCTTTAGTAACAAACCACCAGGCAAAATCGCTGTTTGGAAGAGCGTATTCTTCAACTGCCGGATAGTTATGTCTCCTGGTATCAGATTGCCCAGTAATGCGGGACTCGCTTTTTCCTGAAGCTATTTGCG
>CAZRXE010000509.1:0-5501 GCA_964603695.1 uncultured Heliomicrobium sp. | reverse complement strand
CGTTGCGGAAATCCAAACCGCACTGCAACAAGCCGGCTTGGACGGCTGGCTCTTCTGCGACTTTCGCCATAGCGACCTGCTGGCCTGGCGCATCCTCAAACTCGATTCGAGTGTGCATGCATCGCGCCGCTGGTTTTACTTCGTCCCCGTCAGCGGTGAACCATCGAAAATCGTTCACGCGATTGAAACAGACAAGCTCGACGCACTGCCCGGCGGCAAGGCGATTTACCTGCGCTGGCAGGAATTGCATGCCGCTGTGCAGAAAGCCGTCAGCGGTCATCGTCGCATTGCCATGCAGTATTCGCCCAACAACGCGATTCCTTACATGGCTCGCGTGGACGCCGGAACTGTCGAACTCGTTCGTAGCTTCGGCCCGGAAGTCGTCAGCAGCGCCGATCTGGTGCAAGTCTTTGAGGCCGTCTGGTCGTCGGCGCAACACGCCACGCACGTCGAAGCCGCCGAAAAGGTTTACAAAATCATCCACGAAGCCTTTGCCGAAATCGCTCGTTTGACGCGCGCGGGCGAAGCCGTGACCGAATACTTGATTCAGCAATTTATGTGGCGGCGTTTTGACGAAGAAGGAATGCACGCCGATTACGCTCCCATCGTTTCGGTCAATGCCAACAGCGCGCGCCCGCATTACGCGCCTTCGGCGGAGATTCATTCCCCCATCAACATCGGCGATTTCGTGTTGCTGGACGTGTGGGCGAAGCTCAAAACACCGGGTTCGGTTTATGCCGATTTGAGTTGGACGGGCTTCGTCGGTGAAACGGTTCCTGAAAAGTACACGCGCATTTTCGACATCGTGGCCGAAGCGCGTGACGCAGCCGTCAGCTTCGTCCGCGAAAAAGTCGCGGCGGGCGCGTCGTTCAAGGGCGCGGAAGTGGACGATGTCTCGCGCGCAGTGATCGTCAATGCAGGCTACGGCGACAATTTCCTGAACCGCACAGGCCATTCCATCGGCGAAGAAGTCCACGGCAACGGCGCGAACATTGATAACCTGGAAACGCCCGACACGCGCACAGTCATGCCGCGCACCTGCTTTTCGATTGAGCCGGGCATTTACCTGCCGGGCGATTTCGGCCTGCGTTCGGAAATTGATGTTTACGTCGGCGACGGCGAAGTTCTGATTGCCGGTCAGCCGATTCAAACCGCCGTTATTCCAATTCTGAAATCCTGAATTCTTGGGATAGCTTTTTTTGAAGGAGAACGCACTTGAAAAAACCTGCATTGGCGGCGGCCTTGCTGATTATTGTTTTTGCTTCCGCACTGGCAGCGCCGGGCGATTTGGCGCGAACGGTTAGACTGAAGCTTTCCGCAGGCGACCTGCTCAGCGGCGAAGCTTTGGTTGAGGATTACAAAAAGCAGAACGGTGTAGACAAAGAATACCTGGACGCGCTGGGTTGGCTGGCGCGCGGCGCGGAGCAGTTGTGGCAGTACGACAAAGCCGCCGGTTACGTGGCCGAACTCCGGCGCGAGATCAAAGAAGAAAAGGCGGACTTGCTGGGCGCTTGGGGCGCGGCCATCGAAACCGAAGGCCGATTGCGCGCCGTGCGCGAAGGCCGAGACAAAGGCGTGCGCTTTTTGAAAGAAGAACTCGCCCGCGCCAAAGACATCGGCTTGCGTTCGCGCATCGGCAAAACCATCAATCAACTTTCGCTGGAAGGAAAACCCGCTTACAAACTCGGCGCAACGGACTTCATCAATTCCAAACCGCCGGAGTTCGCCGAATTGAAAGGCAAACCGGTGCTGCTGTTTTTCTGGGCGCACTGGTGCGGCGATTGTCGCGCGCAGGCGGCTGCGCTCAGCAGCGTTTATCAAAAGTATCGTTCGCAAGGTTTGGTCTTGATCGCTCCAACACGCTTTTACGGCACGGGCGCGCAGAGCAAAACTGCTACGCCCGCCGAAGAAAAAGCCCACATCGAAAAAGTCCTGGCCGAATCCTACCCCGGGCTGGCGGGCGTTTCCGTGCCGATTGACACCGAAACGATGGTGCTGTACGGCGCGTCGGCCACGCCTACGTTTGCGCTGTTGGATCGCAAAGGCATCGTGCGGCTTTATACGCCGACGCGAATGTCCGAAGCCGAACTCTCGCGCCGGATCGAAAAAATGCTGGCCGAAAAACCGTAAAGCTTACTGCCTCTATGAATCGCGGAGAACTGCTGACACGTCTGACCATTTGGATCGCCATCGGCGGTTATTTGGCTTCGGCTGTCATCAGCTTGCTTCAGCGAAACAATCCTGACTGGCAAGTGCGTGCACGCTGGGCTTCGACGGCAGGCTGCGCCGCGTTGGCGCTGCACATTATTTCCGCCTTGCACTTTTACCACGCCTGGAGCCAAGCCTCGGCTTACCGAGAAGTCGAGCGACAAACGGCGGAAGTGACGGGCGCGGCCTGGGGTGGCGGTCTGTTCATTAACTATGCGTTTCTGGCCTTGTGGATTGCGGATGTAGCGTGGTGGTGGCGCGGATTGGCGACTTATCGCCGGCGTCATTGGCTGATTACCGCCGCCTGGCATGGGTTGTTTGTTTTTATGTTTTTCAATGCCACGGTGGTTTTCAAAACCGGTTGGGTGCGCTGGCTGGGTGCGGCATTGTGCGCAATGTTATTTCTGCTCTGGCGAAAATCAGTACCTCGCGCGTTAGCAAGCGGATAAGGAATATTGATGAACTCTACAAAGATTGAACTGGCGCGTCCGCCCGTTGTTTTGATGCGGCTGCCGATCTATTACGGCTGGGTGAATTTGACGGTCGCCGCGCTGGCGATGGTCGGCACGCTACCTGGACGCACGCAAGGGCTGGGCTTGATTACCGAAAAGCTGCTGCAAGATTTGCAGATTGATCGCGTAGCGTTCGCACAAATCAATTTGTGGGCGACGCTCATCGGCGCGCTGTTTTGTTTCGGCATTGGCCGCTTGATTGACCGCGCGGGCAGCCGCGTGGTGCTGACTTCGGTCGTGCTTGCGCTGGCCGCAGTGGTGATGGCAATGAGCGGCGTGCGCGGCGTTGTTTGGCTGGCGGTACTGATTACGTTGACGCGCGGGCTTGGGCAAAGCGCGCTGTCGGTCGTCAGTCTGACGATGGTCGGCCAATGGTTCGTTAAACGTCTGAGCCTGGCAATGGGCATTTACACCGTTGTGATGAGCATGGGGTTTATGGCTGCCTTTCCAGCCGTCGGCGCAATTGTTACAGGCAGCGGTTGGCGGCAAGCGTGGAGCGGCGTCGGCGTTGCGCTGCTAGTGTTGGTTCCCATTGCGTGGTTGATGGTGCGCCACACGCCGGAAAGTTCCGGGCTGACGTTGGACGGCGAAAGGCAATCAACCGAGTTACAAGAATCGCTCACCGGCGCGACATTGCGACAGGCATTGATGACGCCTGCTTTCTGGGTCTTTGCTTTGTCGAGTTCGGTTTATGGATTGATTGCTTCGGGCATTGCACTGTTCAACGAATCCATCTTGGCGGAACGCGGATTCGCAGCCGGCATCTATCACAACACGTTGGCCATTACGGCGTTGGCCGCACTGGCGGGAAACTTTCTGGGTGGATGGCTGGCGGAAAAATGGCGGATGAATCGGTTGATGGCGTTGGCCATGGCACTGTTGGCCGGGGCGTTGCTGGCTTTGCCGCACGTTCAAACCGAAACGCACGTCGTGGTTTGGGCCGTGGCGATGGGTTTGGCCGGGGGCTTTGTCATTGTGCTTTTCTTTTCGTTTTGGAGTCGCGCCTTTGGCCGTGCGCATTTGGGAAAGATTCAAGGCGCGGCGCAATCGTTGACGGTCGTCGCGTCCGCTGTCGGCCCGCTGCTGTTGGCTGAATGTGTGAAACGCACAGGATCATATGCTGTGATGTTTTACACCTTGTCACTGGTCGTTGCGACGTTGGGCGTCAGCGCATGGTTGGTGAAAACGAGTCAGTACCGCGACCGGTAGGTAGCATCGCAACTCTGCGGTGAATTGGCAGTCCTAATTTCGTTCTGTTCGTATAGCGATTTTCAGTTACGTGCGACCTTAAACCACAGATAAACACGGATGAAGATAGACCAACACAGATCAATCATAAGACCCGTCTGTGTTCATCCGTGATCCTTTTGTGACCTCGGTCGCACTCAACTGCAAATCGCTATAAGGGTTGATCCGTGGTTGACTGTCGCAGGCAATAGGGAAATTGCTGTAAGGTCTCTATGGCGTGGCTATAACGTTATGCAAATCCAAAAAAAGAAAATCTATGATGTGTGTGTTGTCGGTTCAGGCGCGGCGGGCGGATTTATGGTCAAAGAATTGACTGCCGCTGGCGCGGACACCGTTTTGCTCGAAGCCGGTGGGCGGGGCCGCCTGGAAGATTTGTACATTCACGATTGGGCGTATGACTTGCCCAAACGCGGTTTCGGATTGTTCAAACAAGCGTCGCTTTACCCGGACGACATTCGCTCGGCGATTGAATTCCGGGGCAGCCCGAACGTCGGCGCGGATCGCATTCGCACACTGGGCGGGCGGACGTTTCATTGGAACGCGGTGGCCTTACGCTTTGCCAAAGACGATTTTCGCGAACGCTCGCTGCACGGCATCGAAGACGATTGGCCGATCAGTTATGAAGAGCTTGCGCCGTTTTACGGCTACGCCGAGCGCGAAATGCACGTCTTCGGCACGCGCGAAAATCTGGATGTGCTGCCCGACGGAGATTTCGTTGCCGAAGCGCCGCGGCTGCGCTGTTCGGAATATCTGGCGCAAAAGAAGATTGCCAAACTCGGTATCAAGATGATTCCGGTTCGCAAAGCCGTCTTGCTGAAAAGCAGGAAGGGAAGAGGAGCTTGCCATTTTTGCGGCCATTGCATGGATGTGTGCGATGTGCGCGCCGTTTGGTCATCGGATATTACAGTCATTCCCGAAGCAATGGCGACCGGCAAGCTGACGCTCAAAACCAATGCGCTGGCGCGGGAAATTCTGGTGGACAAAAACGGTCTGGCTGCGGGCGTGTCGTTCGTCAATCGCCTGACCGGCCAGGAAGAGCAGGTTTATGCCCGCGTTGTCGTGCTGGGTTGCGGAGCTGTCGAAACGCCACGCCTGTTGCTCAATTCCAAAAGCGAAAAGTATCCGAACGGGTTGGCGAACTCGAACGATCTGGTTGGGCGTTACTTCGGCGGACACATCAACACCAGCGCCACGGCGTATCTGAAAGACCTGGTCGGCAAAGACACCTGGGTGGGAGACGGCGCAACCGATCACGCTTACATTCCGCGTTACAACCAGAATCGTGGCAAGAAAGATTACGTCGGCGGCTGGGGCTTGCAGATGAATTACGGCACGCAATTGTCGCCGCTGCACGCCAAATTCGTGGCCGGATTCGGCGCGGATTACAAACATCGTGTGCGTAATTTGCAGTCGGCGTTGTTTCACATCGGCGCGTGGGGCAAAGGTGAACACCGCAATGACAACCGCATCACGGTTGATCCAAACAAAAAAGACAAACACGGCATTCCAATCCCCGTCGTCAATTTCAACTGG
>CAZRXE010000508.1:0-2923 GCA_964603695.1 uncultured Heliomicrobium sp. | reverse complement strand
CGGCGAAATATTTTTCGTTGCACGGGCGTCTGGCGCGATTCTTCAGCCGGCACGGCCTGCCGCCGCAGGACGCTGAAGACGCAGCCAGCGAAGTCATGATGCGTGTCAACCGCAACCTGAGCCAGGGCGCGGCGGGCAGTGACGGTCGGCAAGACGAATCCCCAATCCGCGAAGTCGAACTTTATTGCTTCGGGGTGGCCAGGAATCTGCGCCGAGAGATTCACCGCGAATTCAACCGTCGCGGCGAATTGCCGGCCAGCTTGCCCGTTTTTCATGATCCGGCGCGAACGCTATTCATCGAGCAACAACACCAGTTCGTCAAAAAGTGTATCGGACGCGTCGTGCCGTCGGCGGATCGCGACTGGTTCGAATCTTATGCCAGAGCCGATTACGGCGAAAAACGATTGATCGCCTCGGTTCTCAACGTCCCGGAAGAAGCCTTGCGCGTTCGTTTCCACCGCTTGTTGAAGAAGGTCAAAACCTGTTGCGGCGACCGCTGCGGTGAATGGTGACGGCGGCCATAAATTTTTTTTCGTGCGCGGCGTAACGATCTTTCAACGCCGTGCAGATAGTGATGAAAGTGACGCGGCACTCGATTGATCGAATGCCGCGTCGTTCAATCAAACTCGCAGCACCGCAGCCAAAAGCGGCACTGCCTAACGAAGAAGGAGAACTAGCCATGCGATTTCTGAAACTCGCCCACGCCTGTCGGCCATCGTTTGCGCGCCTGTTGTGCGCGTTGTTGTTGCTGTCCATTTTGTCGCTCGCCGCGCTGGCGCAAGGCCCGCCCCCGAATCTGGATTTCAACGACAATCCCAATGGCAGCGCGCTTTATAACTCAACCGGGCGCGCCTTTATCGGCACCGTCAGCGCCAATGTCTTCGGACGAATCCGCAATGGCCGCGTCAATAGCCTGAATGTCACGCTCGACCCCTACAACAACGGCCCGTACAAGCTGGACCGTCTGACGATCAACTTTGACGAAGGGCCGAGTTCCATCGCCCCCAAAGTGTATTGGTACGACAAAGGCCCGACCACCAAGCACATGATTATCAAAGACGTGGAAGCGCGACAGGATTTCAGCGGCACGGCGGTTTATTCAAAGGGCACGGCGGAAGTGCAGCTTACCTTCGTTGACAATCAGCCGGGGAAGGTAGTGGTCATTTACAAGCACAAGGAATACTCAGTGGCGAGATCGAAAGTGCCGAGCGACATACGTGCATACTCAGGCACTGTGTTTAGCGGCTCTCCGCTCTTTGGTCGCCGCCTCTACTTCGAGCTTCGATAGAAGCCGTTTCCACAAAACCGACTCTTTTCATCAGGAGGCATTGTCATGACGAAACTCTACACGCTTTTGCCGCTCTGCCTTTGGCTCTGCCTTTCCGGCGGGACGGCTTTCGCGCAATCCCAACCGTCCTCGAACGGCGCGCCCGCCGTCGCTACGGCATCATCGCCCGAAGTGATTTATCTGCGCTCGATTGTCGAAGAAGTCAGGCTGTTGCGCGTGTCCATGCAGCAGATGATGGGCAACACTCTGCGGACGCGAATTTTGGTCGAGCAGCTAGCCAAGCAGCAAACCCGCGTTGACGTACTGCTCGAAGAAATCACGCACATCAAGACCTTCATCAGTCAGGCCCAGGACAGCAAGCGCGGCGAAGATGAAATACAGGAGATGGAAACGCGAATTCGTGAAAGCGGCGACCCGCAGGAGCGCGCGCGTTTGCAACACGATTACGCCACGTTCAAACGCACGCTCGAACGCGAGCGCGCCGCATTGCAAAAGGAAGCCTTCGAGCAACAAACGCGGCAAACCCAACTGGAAAATTCACTGCGGCAGGAACAAGCCAAACTGGCAGAGCTACAAGGCCAGTTGGACGCGCTGGATCAGGAACTGGAACGATTGCTGGTCGAGACCAAGCCTCGTAAATGAGATACGACAACTCGTCCCCAGCCGGCGATATGCGCGTTGCCGCCTGTTACTCAGGCAGCGGCGACGCTTTTCACGAGCCGTTATTCTTTTGATCGCCACGCGGTGAGATAAGGATGAATGGCTCTTCAACGATGCGGCATAACCCATAAACCCGCATCACTCTCTAAACAGGGCACGGCAATGGGCTGCGTGTTTTGGATGGCCCCGGCTCGAACTGCGATTATGGTCATTCCGCGCAAGCCTTCGCCGTGCGTTTCCCAACCAGGAGGAATCATGCTTTCAGGAAGAATTGCCAGGGCACTGACGGTTTTAGCGATGATCGCTTTCGCACTGATCGCGCAACCGACCAACGCCGACCATTTCACTCTCACTGCTGTTCAAGCGGCTCCGGTCGCCGCCGTTCAATCGTCCGAGTCCGCTCAAATCGTCATCAGACGCCTCAGAGACGGACGTGTCATCAGCAATCCCAACAGCACTTACCCGAATGATCGCGTCGCACGTGGGGAAGGTTATGCCGTCGAAATAACCTATCGGACTAACACCATCAGACCGCCGGGGTCTTACGACGTAAGGGTCATCACGCGCGTTAACAACGCTGTCAAGAAAACGCGTTATTTCAAAGCCACGGGTCTTGAGACGTTTTACTACTGGAAAGACACTGTTTCGACCAGCAGTTCGTTCAGGGACGTTTATTTTGAGGCGTACTCCCGGACAGGCACGCTACTGGCATCACAAAGGCTGCCTATCGGAAGTTACTAGACAGCTCGCGACGAGAAACTGCGGATTCCAACATTCGCAGTTTCTCGTTTGCTGACACTCTCTGTACCGCACCAGCCATTCGCTACACAGCAAGCAGTACAGCGTGGCATCAATGCGACGCTCAAAAGTTTCTTTGGGTTCTTGTCGCCTCGGCTGTATTCAGCGACTTCGTGGCAGGAAAACTTGTGGGATTTAGCGACTCCCGAATTGGTTGATGCCGAAGGGGGGACTCGA
>CAZRXE010000507.1:0-3819 GCA_964603695.1 uncultured Heliomicrobium sp. | reverse complement strand
CTGCCGCATCGAATAATTACGAAAACCTGCCGCGCAACAAGTTTTACAACGACAAAGGCGACATCAAGATTGACCATAATTTCAACGAACGCACGAACGCCTTTGCCCGCATCAGCCACCGCAAGGTGAATAACTTTGAAGCGCCGACGCTGCCCGGCCCGCTGTTCAGCTCGAACGCCAATTCCTTCGTTCGCGTGTTGAACCAGCAATTGGCTACCGGCGTCACGCACAATCTGACGGCGACTTCGGTGATGGAATTCCGCTTCGGCATTTCGCGCACCGACGCCGGCAAAACGCCCACGGGCGTCGGCGATCCGAACTTCAAAGTTCCGGGCCAACCAACCGATCCGCGCTTCGCCGGCGGTTTGACCACGCAAGCCATTGGCGGTTATTTGGGACTGGGACGGCAATCCAGCAACCCGCAATTCCAAAACCCGACGGTTTATAACCCGCGTTTCAATTACACCTTCCTGGCCGGCAAACACAGCTTCAAAACCGGTTACGAATATCAAGCGATCTTCACGGAGATTGACGACTTCAATCCGAAATACGGTCAGGATAATTATTCCGGCCAGTTCAGCCGTCCTTCGGGAGCGGGCAGCAACAATCTGTACAACCTGGCGGATTTCTTCTTCGGCGCGCGCAGTTCCTATGACCTGAACAACGCCGTCATCATTCACCTGCGCCAGCGTATGCACTTCGCGTATTTGCAGGACGATTTCAAACTCAACCAGAAGCTGACGCTCAACCTGGGCGTGCGTTACGAATTCGCCACGCCGCAGTGGGAAAAAGACAATCTGCTCGGCAACTTCGACCCGGCAACGGCGACGTTGATTCAGGCGAAAGACGGTTCGATTTATGACCGTGCGCTGGTTAATCCCGACCGCAACAACTGGGCACCGCGCCTGGGCTTTGCCTGGAATGCGCTCGACAAAACGGTTGTGCGCGGTGGTTACGGCATCAGCTACGTTCACTTCAACCGGCTGGGCGGCGAAAACCTGCTCTCCTACAACGGCCCGACCATTGTCGGCAACAGCATCACGCAACAGCCTTCGCAAGGTATCTGCACGGGCAACAACTTCTTGAACTGCTTCCGCCCGACCGAAGCCGGTTTCCCGACCGATTTCGTCGCGCCTTCGCGATTCAATCCGTTGACGGCGCGCGTCAACTTCACGCCGAAAGACACCCGCACCGGCTATGTCCAAAGCTGGCATTTGAGCGTTCAGCGCGAGCTGCCCGGCAAATGGCTGGTGGATTTGGCCTATGTCGGCAACCGCAGCAACAAGCTCATCATTCTGGGCGATTACAACCAGGCCCGTCCGAATGGTCCGAGCGATCCGGCAGCGGGAACGCCATTGCAAAATCGTCGCCCGTTCGCCAACTACTCATTCATTCAAGCTTCCTTCAACGGCGGCTGGACGAACTACCACGCCTTCCAAGCGAAACTGGAACGCCGTTTCTCCGACGGCCTCTACCTGCTGAATTCGTTCACGTGGTCGAAAGCAATGGACAACGCGGCGGGACATTTGGAAGCAAACTTCGGCGACAATTCGCGCGGCAACATTCGCAATCTGCGCAACGACAAAGGATTGTCGAATTACGATCAGCCGTTCAACAACACGACCAGCGTCGTTTACGACCTGCCGTTCGGCAAAGGCCGCAAGTATCTGGGCAGCAGCAATGTTGCCGTGGATTCTGTACTCGGCGGATGGCGCGCGACCTTGATTAACACGATGAACAGCGGTTTGCCGGTCAACCTGACTTACGGCCCGGCAGCGGCCTTCGTCGTCGGTTCGTCGCTGACCTATCGCCCGAACCTGACTGGCGCGAACTTATACAACGACAAGAGCGATCCGAATAACTACTTGAATCCGCTGGGCGTGGCCGTGCCGACAGACCGCACGCAGCCGTTTGGTAATGCCGGACGCAACATCGTTCGCGGCCCGAACTTCTTCCAAACGGATTTGGGATTGCACAAAGCCTTCCCGCTCTGGAAAGAAAGCACCAAGCTGGAATTCCGCATGGAAGCTTTCAATCTGTTCAACAAAACCAACTTCCTGACGCCGGACAGCAGCGCCTCGAACGTGCGTTTTGACGCAGCAGGCAACTACACCGGCACTTACGGCAAGATCACCGCAGCCTTCCCGGCGCGGCAAATTCAGTTCGCGCTGAAGCTGATCTTCTAAACCCATGGAGTCAGTACCGCGACCGGTAGGGAACGCGCATCGCAAGACAAGCCGCTTGCTGCCGCGCGCGGTACTGACTCGGAGTTGAATCCGATGAAACTTAAACACCACCTGCTAGCCTCGCTTTTTCTTCTCGCCTTCGCCGTTTCGGCACTTGCGCAAAACAAAACCGAAAACGTCATTCTCATCACCTTCGACGGCGCGCGGACTCAGGAAGTCTTTGGCGGACTTGACCTCGAAATCCTGAAAGACAAAACCAAGCGCGGCAAAGTCGAAGACAGCACGCTCTACAAAAAATACTGGGCCGCCACGCCCGAAGAACGTCGCATGAAACTGATGCCGTTTTTCTGGGGAACCCTGATGAAGGAACACGGTTCGATTGCGGGCAACCGCGCTCTTGGCAGTTCCGTAATGACCACGAACAAAATGTGGTTTTCCTATCCGGGCTATTCCGAAATCCTGACCGGCCAGGCGCACGATGATGTCATCAACAGCAACGACCGCAATCGCAATCAGTACACCAGCGTGCTGGAATTTCTGAAGCGCAAATTGAACCTGAATAAAAATGAGGTGGCGCTGATTGGTTCGTGGGATGTGTTCAACTGGATCGGCGAACACGTCGAAGGCTCCGTGACGATCAACGCCGGACACGAACCTTATGAACTGGCGGCGGACGCCGAAACCAAAGCCTTCAGCAAACTGCAAAATGAAAAACTCAGTCCCTGGGACAGCGTGCGCTTCGATTACTTCACCGTACATTTTGCGTTGGAGCATCTGAAAAAATACCAGCCGCGCGTGATGCATATTGCTCTGGGCGAAACCGACGATTGGGCGCACGGCGGTGATTACAACCACGTGCTGAATTCGTTCCACCAAAACGACCAACAGCTCAAACAGATTTGGGAATTTCTGCAAAGCTCGCCGAAATACAAAGGCAATACTTCGATCCTCTTCACCACCGATCACGGTCGCGGCAAAACCATCAAAGATTGGACAGACCACGGCGAAAAAGTCCCCGAAGCGCAAAACATCTGGATGGCTTTCGTCAGCCCGGACTCACAGCTTCGCGGCGAATGGAAAAACACCGACACGATTTACCAGAATCAGGCCGCCGCAACGCTCTGCCGCTGGCTGAACCTGGATTACAGCGAAAACAATCCGCAGGCCGGCAAACCCGTCGCCCGTCTTTTCAGCAAATAACCCATAGACAGGATGCACAGGATTTTTCTCAGGATTTACAAGATGATCTTGTAAATCCTGAGAAAAATCCTGTGCATCCTGTCTAAAAACTTTTCAGGTCAGACAAAATGACTTCCGCCCCAACTTCACTGCCCCAACGCCTGACTTCGATGGACGCCTACCGCGGCTTCGTGATGTTTTTGATGGTCGCGGAAGTGTTGCACCTCAGCCGAGTCGCCGCCGCTCATCCAAACTGGTTTTGGAATTTGCTGGCTCGGCATCAAACGCACGTCGAATGGTACGGCGCAACTCTGCACGATCTGATTCAGCCGTCGTTTTCGTTTTTGGTCGGCGTCGCACTTCCCTACTCCATCGCCAGCCGCCTGGCCAAAGACGATTCAAAAGCGACGATGTTCGCTCACGCCGCCAAACGAGCGTTGATCCTGATTCTGCT
>CAZRXE010000506.1:0-2194 GCA_964603695.1 uncultured Heliomicrobium sp. | reverse complement strand
AAGCCAATAAACTTTCGCTGCCCGCGCCGCAGTTTTTGCCGAATCGTTGAAACCCGGGTACGCATCGCTTCCAGCGTGCGTGCGTTCTGGACTCGCCCATTTCTTTCAGCCTGCGCTCTTCACTCGACCGCATGCTGGAAGCGATGCGTACTCAGGTTTCTTCAAATCAGCCTGCCTGTGCCATACTCCCGCCGTCTTTTTCATGGACGATTCCACACTCACAATTCATACCATCGGTCATGGGCGACATGCCTTTGCCGATTTTCTGGCCTTGCTGCGGCGGTACGACATTGAATTTGTCTGCGATGTGCGGACGGCGGCGCGTTCGCGCTGGCCGCAATTCAACGGCGCGGTGCTGGCCGAAGTCTTGGGCGAACACGGCATCGGTTACGAACATTTGCCGGAATGCGGCGGCAGGCGACTTGCGCCGACAGATGAGTTGGCGCGCGGCTTGGATCGCATTGTTGAACTCGCCGCCGAAGTCCGTGTGGTGTTGATGTGTTCCGAATCGCAGCCTTTAACCAAACACGTCCGCGAACGGCGCGCGAACTGTCATCGCGTGCGGATGCTGGCCACGCCGCTCAGAGCGCGGGGCGCACGACTCATTCACATTTTGCCGACCGGCACGACGCTGGAATTGGACGAAACGACGGTGACTTCGATTTGGTAAGCATGTTTTCAATCGCTGTGCTGGCGGTGACGGTTTTTTTGTTGGCGATTGCGCTGGTCAACGCGCTGTTTTGGCCGAAGCCCCGGCGTGCGCGGCAAGTCTACGCCGGAGAACTTTCCGTCTTGATTCCGGCGCGCAACGAAGAAGCGAATCTGGCAGCTTGTTTGGAAACAGTCTTGCGGCAAGGCGACGCCGTGCGCGAAGTGCTGGTTTACAACGATCATTCGACCGACGGAACCGGAAGCATTTTGCATGATTTTGCTGCACGCGATACGCGGGTTCGCGCGGCGGAGGTTTTGCCTTTGGCCGATGGTTGGTGCGGTAAGAACTTCGCTTGCGCGCAACTGGCAAAGGCGGCGGCGGGAAAGTATTTGCTGTTCATTGATGCCGACGCGCGGCTGCTGGAAGGCGCGGCGGCGCGAATGGTCGAAGAGATGAACCGGCGGCAACTGACGTTCTTGTCCTGCTGGCCGGGCTTGGAATTGGTCAGCTTCTGGGAACGGGCGTTGATGCCGATGCTGAATTTCGTGGTGTTTGCGACCTTTCCTTCGCCGTTATCGCTGTGGCTCGGCAGCCCTTCGCTGGGTTTGGCGCACGGCGCTTGTTTAATGTTCGAGCGGGAAACTTACGAAAGAGTCGGCGGTCACGCGGCGGTGCGCGACCAGATTTTTGAAGACACGCGGCTGGCGCAATTGTGGCGCGAACGCAAACAACGCGGGCTTTGTCTGGATGGACAGGACGTGGTACGCGTGCGGATGTATTCTTCGTTTGCCGAAATCTGGCAGGGTTTTCAAAAGAATTTTTTCCCGGCCTTCAAACACGAAGCGAGCTTCTGGTTTTTCGTGGCGTTTCACGCAGTCGTTTTTCTGATGCCGTTTGCCTGGTTGGTGGTCGCGCCGTCGTTGACGATGGCGCTGGCGGCGTTGGCCGTGTTGCTGATTCGTTTGGCGCTGATTGTGCGGTTTCGGCAAACGCTGTGGGCAGCGTTGCTGCATCCGCTGGCCGAAGCGATTTTGCTGGCGCTGGGGTTGTCTTCGTGGCGGCGTTGCAAGAGCGGGCGCGGCGTTGCCTGGAAAGGACGCGAATATCACAAGGCAGCGAAAATTTAAGGTGTGTTCCCAGGGAGGAAAATATGAGAAGTGTGATTGCGGTTTCGATGCTGGCGTTGTTGTTGATTGTCGGAACAACGTCTTTTTCAAAATCGGCAGCGGCGAAAAAGCCCAACATTATTTTCATTCAGTCGGATGATCTGGGTTATGGCGATTTGGGTTGTTACGGGCAACAGAACTTCAAAACGCCGAACATTGACAAACTGGCAGCGGAAGGCACGCGCTTCACGCAGTATTACGCGGGCAGCACGGTGTGTGCGCCGTCGCGTTCCGCGTTGATGACCGGCCAACACACAGGCCACACGCGCATTCGCGGCAATGCGCGTTATCCGCTGCAAACGGATGACGCGACCGTCGCTGAAGTTTTGAAATCTGCAGGCTACCGCACAGGATTAGTCGGCAAATGGGGACTCGG
>CAZRXE010000505.1:0-1813 GCA_964603695.1 uncultured Heliomicrobium sp. | reverse complement strand
GCCGACGACCAGCACTTTCCCATTGGGCAAAAGTGTGGCGGTATGGAGTTGCCGGATTCCGATCATGCTTCCGGTTGGAGTCCAGCGACCTGTCGCAGGGTCATAGAGTTCCGCGCTGCGGGTTGTTCCGGCGGCGACGTTGCCGCCGGCAACTAAAACCTTGCCGTTGGGCAGCAGCGTTGCCGTGTGCCTGGAGCGTCCCGAGGTCAGTGTGCCGGTCTGTGTCCAGATACCGGTGTTCGAGTCATAAATTTCGGCACTGTTAAGAAACAGAAGGTTTGTACCACTAACAAAGTTTCCTCCGGCAACCAGCACCCTGCCATTCGGCAGAAGAGTTGCCGTATGCCGATAACGCCCCTGAATTAACGGGCGTGCGGCGCTCCAATCATTGGTCAGCGGATTGTAAAGCTGTGCGTCGTTAAGCGGGTCGCTGGGAGACAGGCCGCCTGCCATCAAAACTCTGCCGTCGCTCAGCAGTGTTGCCGTATGCAGTTCCCGCGACAGGTCAAAGAAATCGGCACTGCTCCAAAAGGGAGAACTGAAATCGAGCGATTCGACGCTGGACAGAAACGTCCCATTTTCCAAACCGCCGCCGACCAGCAGCGCCGCGCCGTTGCTGAGCAAGGTAGCGGTGTGATTGACGCGCGCATTGGCAAGATTGCCGCCGCCTCCCCAGGTGTTGTTGGTCGGATCGAACAATTGATAACCGTTGAGCGCGCCGTTGCCGAATCCGCCCGCAATCAGAACGCGGCCATTGGGCAGCAGCGTGGCCGAATGCGAACGTCGCGCCTGACTGAGTGGATTGGTCGTTGTCCAGACATTGGTCGAAGCATTGTAGAGTTCCGCGCCGGCCAGCGGCGTTCCCGCGCTTTCTCCGCCGGCGATCAGCACGCGCCCATCGGCCAGGGCCGTGGCGGTGTGACGACTGCGCGGTGTTTGCAGCGCGCCGCCCACCGTCCAGACGTTGGCAATGGGCGAATAAATTTCCGCCGTGCGCACCGCCGCGCCGTTGTTGACGCCGCCGGCAATCAGCAGACGGCCATTGCTGAGCAAGGTGGCGGTGTGTTCGCGCCGGGCATTGGCAGGGGCGGCGGCGGGTTCCCACACACCGCTCAGCGGATTGTAAAGTTCCGCCGAGCGCAGGCTTGCGCCGCCCGCGCCTTCGCCCGCCACCAGCAGCACTTTAGCGCCGGGCGAAGTTGAAGAAGTCGCCGGGAGCAAATTGGCTGTCGCTCGCGAACGTGCCGTCGCCAAATTGCCGGTCGGCGTCCAGACGCCGGTCGCCGGATCATAAAGTTCGGCGCTATTCAGATACGCGCCGGCGGCGTTGCGTCCGCCCGCCACCAGCACTCTGCCGTTTTGCAGCAAAACAGCGGCGTGGCCGTAGCGCCCGGTTCTCAGGTTGCCGGTGTTTGTCCAGTCGCCGGTGGCCGGATCGTAAAGCTGTACGGCGTCCAGCGCGCCGGCGGCGTTGCGTCCGCCCGCGACCAGCAACCGGCCATTGAGCAATTGCGTGGCGGTGTGTTGTTCGCGCTCCGTGGAAAGCGATTGCGCCGCAACCGATCCGAGCAGCCGGCGGTGCGAAGAGCCATCAAGGCAAAGGAAACAAACAACGATTGCGGCAATCGCCAGCACGGCGGACAGCGTGCGTGGCATTCGCCGAGGGAAAGATTGAAGAGAACGGTTCCATCCGGCTACGAAGGAATTGGGGGACATGGCTTCTCCTTGAAAATGTGGGACAGGCTAAAGCCCAATGAGGTTATAGCGGTTTTCAGCCGAGTGCGACCGGCACATTCAGAGGTGGGACAGGTTC
>CAZRXE010000504.1:0-6129 GCA_964603695.1 uncultured Heliomicrobium sp. | reverse complement strand
ATGCTCGGCCATCCCACGTATGGGCGCGGAATGTATGAGGCGGAAGAGTTCCTGCTTAAGGACGATGGCCGCAATCTGGCCGAAAGCCTGGCCCAAACGCTGATTTCCCAGCTTCCGGCGAATGGCTATCGCGCGTTCATCGAGTCAGCCACGGTGGATGAAATCGGAATCGTTTCGGACCGAGATGACTTTCTGGCTTCGGCAAATATCAATCAATTGTCGGAGCGCGATCAGGTTTGCGTCAATCAACTGCTCGAAATCTACGTCGCGGCCAAAGAGGTCATCCGGCTGCAACTGCGGGACGCTTCAGACGATGAATTGAAAGCGAAACAGCAGGAACTATCCGACCTGTATTCCGGCTTCAAGATGCGGTTTGGCCCAATCAACAGCAACATCAAGAAACTCGATCCACGCAGCCCGGTTGTTCCATTCCTCAAAGCACTGGAAATTCCTGTCGGCAAGAATCTCTATAATCGTGCGCCGCTCTTTTCTCAGCGCACGATTCGACCGGCGCGCCATCAATCTGGCAGGTATGAGCCGAAAGAAGCCCTGCTCATTTCGCTCAACGACAAAGGCCGTGTTGATGTGGGGTACATCGGCAGACTGTGCCAACGGTCACACGATGAAATCCTATCCGCGCTTGAAGGTCTGATTTACGAAACGCCCAGCGGCGAATTTGTCACGGCGGAGGAATACCTATCGGGCGAGGTCAGGCAGAAACTGCGCGAAGCCGAGCGCGCGGCGCAATTCAATCCGACGTTTCTTAAAAACGTCGAGGCATTGAAAACCATCCAGCCCACCGATCTCGGGCGTGATGAAATTATTGCCAGATTGGGCGCGTCGTGGGTTCCCGAACAGGTCGTTAGCGACTTCCTGGTTTCGCTTGTTTCCTCATTCAATGGCTCGGTCAGGTATGTTCCGGCGATTGCGATTTGGAAGATCGAAGACGTCAGCGCCTGGGCGCGCTGCTCTGTCGAGGCTACGCAAACGTGGGGAACTTCGCGGGTGAATGCCTTCGAGTTGATTGAAGACATCCTCAATCTGCGCACGACGACCATCACCGATGAAGTCAAAGCTCCTGACGGTGGAACGCGCCGCGTAGTCAATGACAACGAAACCATTGCGGCCCAAGCCAAACAGCTTGAGATCAAACAGAAGTTCGCTGAATGGGTATGGAAAGACGAAGGGCGAGCGGCCACGCTGATTCGCATCTACAATGAGCGATTCAACGCCTTTCGTAAGCGCGAGTTCGACGGCAGTCATCTTGTGCTGCCCGGCATGTCCGCCGACATCAAGCTCTACCAGCATCAAAAGAACTCGATCTGGCGATGCTTGCAGGACAGAGCAACGCTGCTGGCGCATTGTGTCGGCGCGGGCAAGACCTTCACGATGATCGCGGCGGCGATGGAACTGAAGCGGCTCGGCCTTTGTCACAAGTCGCTGATCGTGGTTCCCAATCATCTACCTGCTCAATGGGCGGCGGAAGCGATCCGTCTGTATCCAAACATCAGATTGCTGGCGCCAGGCAAGGAACATCTGACTTCGTCGCAGCGCGGAGAACTGCTCAGCCGCATTGCTACATCGGATTACGACGCGATCATCATCCCGCAAACTGCGTTCAAGATGCTGACGCTCAACCCTGAGACGGTCAGAAATTACATTCAGCACGAGCTTGATACGCTGACCGGGTATCTGGAAGACTTCGAGTCGGCAAGCGGCAAAAACAGGCGCAGCATCAAAGAGGTTCAGCGAGCGATCAAGAAGCTCAAGGCGCGGCTCGACGACACCAATCAACAGATCAAACGTATTGCTGCCGACACGATCACCTGGGATGAACTGGGCATTGATGCGCTCTTCATTGACGAATTCCACTGCTACAAGAATCTCTATTGCCCAACCAAGATGAGCCGGGTTGCTGGCTTGCCCAACACCGACTCGCAACGAGCCTTCGACTGTTTCATCAAAGTCCGCTCGGTGCTGGAAAACGGCGGTCGCGTGATCTGCGCCACGGCGACACCTGTCAGCAACACTCTCGCCGAAGTTTACGTCTGCCAGAAGTATCTTCAGCTTGAAACCTTGCAGCAGCTTGGCCTCGACCACTTCGACGCCTGGGTGCAACAGTTCGCCGAAACCACGCAGTCGTTGGAAATGACGCCGGATGGTTCAGGCTTCCGAATGAACACCCGCTTCAATAAGTTCACCAACATCCCGGAGCTTTCCAAACTCTGGCAGCAAGTGCTGGATGTTAAATCCGCTGCTGAACTGAATCTGCCACGACCGAAGCTGAAGGGCGGCAGACCCGAAATCATCAGTGTTCCGGCCAGCGACGAACTGAAGGAATACGTTCATGAACTCGCTCGCAGGGTCGAAGCCATCAAGGGCCGCCGCGTCTCACCACACGTTGACAATATGCTGAAAGTAACGGGCGATGGGCGGAAAGCGGCGCTGGACATCCGGCTCGTTAAATCGGATTCACCTCGCCCCACGCAGTCGAAGGTGATGGCGCTAGTTGACAACATCGAGCAGCTCTATCGCGAAGCCCAAAATACTCGCGGCGTGCAGCTTGTGTTTCTAGACGTTTCAACTCCGAAGGGGCGGAGCGACAAGGTGTCAGAACTGAGCAACGTGTGACTGGAAGCATCAAATGGCAGTAACTGGATGTTTCCAGAGCTTCATTGCCAGTGCGATGGTAATCACAATGAAAGAACGATCCGCAAAGGAGAAAACGCGATGGATATCGCAGAGATGAACACACAGGCACAAGAAACGGCACAGCGAATGAAACGCCAGTTTCCTGAGATGACCGATGAGCAGATCATTAAAGTCACGCGCTTTATCGTGCTAAGCGCGCACGCCGTCAAAGCGTCAGAGACTTTTCTGGCAGAAAAGTTTGGCCCTGATACTGGGTTATCAGGCAAGGGCTATGAAATGATTTTCAGTGAATGCGCAAAAGAAACGCTGCTGGCTGAATCATGAAAGAGCAATCAACCATTCAAGCCTGAAAGCTTTATCAGACATTCCAGCCTGCTGATCATCGCTCTCAGGGACCAAACACTACCTCCAGTCCAGATTGGGATAGCCGGGACCAACGCTTTACTTCCAACCCCATCACGCCAATTCAATTCCACGACAGAGAATAAACCATCGGAAAAGAGTTAGCGGCGGGCAGGCTGAGAGCAATGTAAGTGATCGCTTCTCCGTCCTGGCTGCTGCCATCGGATGGTTCTATTTACGGCCTGTTGATGATTTAAGGGAGACAACGGCGATGGCTAATTACAGCGCGATCTTCAGATCAAACTACTTCGCGGTCAAAGACGCGGAGCAGTTCAATAAATTCTGTGACGAGTTCAAACTGGACATGATTACGAAGTCCGAAGGCGAGGGCACGCTGCACGGATTTCTCAACAAAGGGAATGAAGCAGGCATTCCACTCACCCGCCTCAACAACGAGTCAGGCGAATGGGAAGGCGTGGATTTCCTCGGTTTGCTGGCCGAACACTTGGTGCCCGATTACGTCGCGGTGGTAATGGAGATCGGTTCTGAAGATTTGCGCTACCTGATAGGCGAAGCCTATGCCGTCAACTCCGAAGGGCTGAATATCACCCTCACGCTTGGAGAAATCTACAACCGCGCCGCCGTACTGGGCAGCACCTGCACCGACTGCTCTTACTAAAACCTTCCTGCCGCCAATCAATACCATGACAAACGAAGAAATCATCGTTGAAGAGGATGTTCGTGTCACCGAAACACAAAGTGAGCGTCTTGACCGGCTGGGCATTTACGGCGAGATCAAACGCGAACTGATCAAACGCGGTATCCCTGCCGGCGAGATCGCATTCATTCACGATTTCGACACTCCGGCGAAAAAGTCCAAAGCCTTTGCCGATGCGAATGCCGGAAAGATTCGCGTGATGATTGCCAGCACGGAAAAAGCAGGCACGGGCGTCAATATGCAGGAACGATTGTATGGGTTGCATCATCTGGATGCGCCTTGGCGACCGTCGGACGTGGAGCAGCGCGAAGGCCGTATCTTGCGCCAGGGCAATCGCCACCCGGAAGTCAGAATTTTCAACTACGTCACCGAAGGCTCGTTCGACGGCTTTATGTGGCAGACGTTGGAAAACAAGGCGCGCTTCATCAGCCAGATCATGGCGGGCGAGGTGACGGCGCGCACTTCAGAAGACGTTGACGACATGGTGATGACCGCCGCGCAGGTCAAAGCCATTGCCAGCGGCAACCCGCGCATCCTCGAACGAGTCTCCATCGAAGTCGAGCTTGCGCGCCTGTCACGTCTTTATACCGTCTGGCGCAATGGCCGCCGCAATCTGAAGTGGGAGCTTGAATCACTTCCGGGAAGAGTCGACGAAGCCGATCTACGTGTCGCCGGTCACGAACAGGCGCAAGCTCTCCGCGATCAGAACCCTTCATCTGATGGCTCTTTCATGATCAAGCTCAAGCGATCAGTTCGCAACGATGAGTGGCTCAGCTTTGACCATCGAACGCAGGCCGGTGAGCATCTCGACAAGCTGCGTCGTGAAGTTGGGATGCGCCTCGATTCCGAATATTGCTTCATTGGTTCCTATCGCGGATTTCAAATCCTAGTGCAACGGCAGCGTGATCGTAGCGAGGCGTTGCTCACGCCGGTCGAAGGTTTTCTCTGCGTGCCTGATAGCAAACTTTTTTACCCCTTCAACTTCGGCGACTCCGCACATGGCACGATCCAATCCATTGATGCCCAGCTCAAAGCAATTGATACGCATCTTCAGAGCGCCTTGAAATATCAGGCCGAACTCAAACACAAACAGGACCAGATCGAGAAGGAGTTGGCAAAAGGGTGGGACTACGCGCAAAAGTATGAAGAGCTTCAAGCGCAGTTTCAGCGCGTCAATCAATTGCTCAAAGAAGACGGTTCGCAGGTTGACGACAAACAAGACTTCGCCGCGCTCGATCAGGATGCGTTCCAAAAATGCGAGCCGCGTGTGGAAGCTCCCATTCAGGCAACCGAAGTGGTTTCTGCCCACCTCGAAATCGCTCCTGTCCCATTTGCTGCCGCTGAATCAGCGGTCAATTCAGTCCCGCCTGTCATTCTTGAGCAGAAAGATGCTCAGACTGAAGAGACGCCTGTGGTTGTCGCGGAGCAAACTCATCATCATGTCACGCTCGACGATTTGCGAAATCAGCCATCTCAAAAGAACAGACGCAAGCCATCAACAACTACTCGTGCGGAACATTCTGCGCAGCTAAGTCTCTGGCAGTGAACCCAGAGAAAAGAAGCTGCTGGCAATAAGCGTCAGAAACTTCGGTTATGCCAATCACAAACATGGAGGGTTCAAATGAGTACCAACGTGCTTCCGTTTACTCCTGTGCAATTTCCGCAGGACGCAGTCATTGTCTCGAATGGCAACCATCACGCTTCTGTCGCCGCCTCGCGGACGGATCGCCGCGCTGAAGAGATTGAGCGCCTGCCATTCGATCTTTCCGCCTTGGAAGAAGAAGGCGTCTTTATCAATGTGGATGCCACCGGCTTCGGCATTCTCGACCGCAGGCTGGATTGGCAAGCGTTGGGAGTCGAGCTTCCAAAAGAGACCGATGTCGCCTTCACCCCACCACGCTGCGGCTTGTTGCCCAATCGTTATCGCAGGCCGTTGCTTACGCCTGTGTCGCAAGCGCATGCGGCGTTGCACAAATACAGCTACCAATTCCGTCTGACCGAAACTCTCTTTGAGACGCCGGCCTATCGCTGGGTTCCGTGGCGCGCCTTCACTGAGTTTGAATCCGCTTTCGACAAAGCTTGCGACAATCTGGATGAAGCCAGGCGGAAAGTGCTCGATCAGTACGACGAGATTCGGCAGGAAGTGAGCCACACCTTCAGGCAGGTAGCCGCCGATTCCGCGCAGAGGCTGGAAGCTACCGGCGCAATCGTTCCCGAAGACTTTCAAGATCGCCTCATCGGTAATGTGCTCAGAGCCTTTCCGGCAGAAGATGAACTTCGTCAGAAATTGACGCTGCGTTTCCAGGTGGGCGTGATTCTCTTGGGAAGTGAAATGCTCCGTGAACAGCGGCTCGCTTGTGAAGAACGACATCGCATCGCGCAGGTCGAGGACGAACACCGAATTGAACGTTTGCGCG
>CAZRXE010000503.1:0-2886 GCA_964603695.1 uncultured Heliomicrobium sp. | reverse complement strand
AGCCGCTGCAATACATCACGGGCCAGCAGGAGTTTTTCGGACTGGATTTTGAAGTCACGCCCGCCGTGCTAATTCCTCGCCCCGAAACCGAACTCATCATCGAAGAAACCATACGCCTTGCGCAGCAACATAACCTTGCCGAACCGGTGATAGTGGATGTCGGCACAGGATCGGGCTGTATTGCCGTGACATTGGCACGAGAGCTGGATGACGCGCGCGTCATTGCCTGCGACATTTCGCCGGCGGCGCTGCAAGTCGCCGAACGCAACGCCGCCCGCCACAATCTGCAAAGCCGCGTGCAGTTCATCGAATCGGATTTGCTTTCGGCGTTTGAAGACAATCACTTTGCCGATTTCATCCTCTCCAACCCGCCTTATGTCGCCGCCCACGAACTCGCCACGCTGCAATGCGAAGTCCGCGATTGGGAACCGCATCTGGCTTTGACAGACGGGAACGATGGGCTGAGTTTTTACCGCCGCCTGCTGCACGATGCGCCCGCGCAACTAAAACCGGGCGGTCATTTGATTTGCGAATTGGGTTTTGGGCAATCCGAAGCCGTTACGGCAATGATTGATGCAGCGATGTGGGAAGCGCCGCGCCTGCTTGACGATTTGCAGAGCATTCCGCGCACGCTGGTGCTGCGAAAAAATTGAGATGCTCTCTGCCGGAACAATTCATCAGCAGGTGGGCTGGAAGACTGGAACGGTAAAGCTTGCGCTGCCGGTAAAGGAAGCTTTGTGCAGATTGCTCGCGCCGTTGAAAGCGTTGACGGTGTTTCCTTTGTTGAGAACGATCATCGAACCGAGAATGCCCACGCCTTCGGCGGCGGTGATTTTCATCCAGCCTGTGTGACCGCTCGGCACGAATTGCGAAAAGCGCGGCGTGGTGCGCGGAAAAGTATTTGAGATGAGTTGCCGGAATTGACAGCCGCCGGTGGCCGCGAAACTCACGCTGCGTTCCTGATCGTCGAACAACAATCCGGTGAAATCGCCTATGGCTTCCGTCCGCGAAAGCAAATTGCCGCCCACTCGGTTGAGCACCAGAAAGGTGGAATTGTTTTCCGGGATGCTGGGAATGCCATTGGCGATCAACGAGCGCGGCACACGGTTGTAACGGATTCCGTCAAACAAAACCGTGGCGAGCAGATTGTTCTCGCTGCACTCGCAAGGGACACTGGCAATCGCGGAAAAAGCTTCCGCGCCCAAACCGGCGGCGTGACCGCTGCCGAGCCGTACATACTCTTCGCCGATCAACGTGTTCTGATTGATCGGACAGCCTGTTTGCGAATTCACCGCCATGACGATCAAAAAACCACGGATGTCCGGGTCGAAATCCGAAATCAGAAAGCTGGTGGTTTCGCTTGTCGTCAGGCAAAGAAAGCCGTCGGAGACTTCGCAGGTGTCGGCGGAAACGAAAAACAGATGCACGGTGGCGGAACTGCTGCTGGAAGTGTTCGTGATGCTGATACGAGTGTTTTCACCTTCCGGGTCCGCCGAAGACGAGGTGTACAGGTTGTAAAACAGAATCGAACCAGCCTTTTGAGACGAGGCGGGCGACAACGGATTGAGCGAGGGTCTTTCGGGAAAAGTGGTCGAACAATCGGGGTTGTAGCTGTCGCAGGCGCTGACGTTAATCGTCGAATCGTTTTGGCCGTCGTTGTCGGAATCGAAGTTGACGCGCTCTTCAACGCAAAAGCCGATCAGCTTCGGCGGATTGCCGACGATTGGCCCAACGATTTGCATACTGTAGGTGATGGTCACGGTTTCGCCCACAGCCACATCGCCCTCCCATTGCACGCCGCTGGAACCGGGAAGTCTGCTGGTTCGGCAACTTCCCTTGGTGGCGGAACAGGAACCGGCCACGATCTCCGGCGACAGGCCGGCCATAAACTCCGCGCCTGAATTGTTGCCCTGTGGTGTGACGCCGGTGTTGGTGATCCGTGTTTCTACGGTATAGCTGGTGCTGCACGAACCGCTTTGAGAGATTGCGACAACGACATCGCGCGCCTCGAACCTGGCTCCGGCCAGAACGGAAATCTCCGTCAGCGAAGTGTTGTTGGCGGTCGCCGGGTCGAAGGTGTCGGAGTTCGCAACGGCGCGATTGACGTATTTGCCGCCCACAGCCGGCGCGCGCGCGCTGACCGCGTAAGTCAGCGTTTCGCCGGGCTTCAATACGTCCACTGGAAAAAAGGCTATGCTGTTGCCAATGATCGAGTCGAGACCCATTTGTCCGCTGCCCGCTTGAATAACAATGTCCGTGAATCCTTCTGGCACTGCGTTCGTCACCATCACGTTGGTTGCGGGCAATGGCCCCGAATTGAAAACTTTGATGAGCAGGGAAACGATTCCGCGCGGCGGCACGGCGGCGCTGCTGGTCTGCGTTGTAATCAACAGATCGGCGCTGCCTGTTCCCGCGCCGCTGCAAGGTTTGAGCGGCGAGGCGCTATTGCGCGGATTGGGCGGCGCGGCGAAAAAATCGTTGTTGTTGCTGTTCGTATTCGTGCAACCGTCGCCGCGCCGCACTGTCGCCGAAGCGCTGCCCGCAATGGGCGCGGGCGCGCTGCCCCTGAAACAATTGGCCAGGCTGCCGTAGGCTACGAAATCAACGATGTTGACCTGGGACAAACTTGACGGGCAACTGGTATTCGGCGTGTTGGTGATGGACTGATTGTTTTTGACCAGCGCCACTTTTCCCGCCACGGCATCAACGCCAACCGTGCCGCGCGCATCCGGCGCGGGTAATTCTTTTGAACCGAGGCTGCCCGGTGCCAGTTGAATCAAATAATACTGTCCGGGCGCAATCGAACCGGACAACTCGATTTTTTGCCACGCGCCGCTGTTGCCCACGGCGTATTGCAGCGACCATCCCACCAGACCGGTCGTCACC
>CAZRXE010000502.1:0-3232 GCA_964603695.1 uncultured Heliomicrobium sp. | reverse complement strand
CGCGAGGCGACCGTTGCGCCGGGACAAGCCGCGCCGGGGGCGTTGGTCAGTCTGGGTACGCTTGCGCGCCACTGGCTGACGGAAGAGGCGAGTTATTTGACGATGAGCGTCAGCGGAACGCCCAAGCTGCGCGTGCCGCTGTATTCATCGGTGCGACCGGCTTCGATGATGAGCGCGCCCGCGACGATTGCGACCGGCGGAAATCCGACCGGCAGCACGACCATTGCGCTCAGCGGTCAGGATGTTTGCACCGGCACGCTCGGTGCCGGCCCGACTTGCACCGGCACTTTCCCGACGACGGAACAATCGCTGGTCACGCCCTTTGAATTGCATGTCGTCAGCCCACGCAACACTTCCATTCCGGCAGAAGCCGACATCAAGTACGCCGGGGTCGCTTATGATGGGACGCAGTTGATGTTCGGTGTGGCGAGTTACGGCGATTGGGCAACTCCAGCGCAGGTCAGTTACAACATTTACATTGACAACAATAATGACGGGACTTATGACCGCGTTCTCTTCAACAGCGATCCGGGGAACCTGGCTCTTCGCCTCTTCAGAAACGGTGCCGCTGCCGGGCAGGACGCCTTCATTACTAACATTTTCACCCTTGCGACCAACGGCGTTAACGTAGGTAATTCGTTTGTCAATCGGTTCAGTCCCGCTTCCGTTGATTCGGCTGTTTACAATACCAACGTCATGTTTTTCGCGGCGACGCCGTCCTCGCTCGGCATCACTGCCGGGAACAATTTCAAGTACAAGGTCGTCACCTGTCCGGGCAGCGCGCCGCTCTGTCTGGCGCTCAATGGATTTGATTACGACGAAGCCAACGGCCCGTATCTTTTCAACACTGCGGCGCAAGGCTTGAACTTCAGCGGCGCGAATTTGGCCGATGATTTGAATGGTTCCACGCTGCCTGTCACCTGGAACACGGCGAATATGACGACCAACGGTTCGCTCGGCGCGTTGTTGCTGCACCATCACAACGCGCGCGGCAAACGCGATGAAATCGTCCTGCTCGACACCGCGCAAACCGCCGATCTGGCCGTCAGCAAGTCCGTTTCCAACGTCAATCCGGCTTTCGGCACAAACGTCACCTTCACCGTCACCGTCACCAACAACGGCCCGAACAACGCCACCGGCGTGGTTGTCAACGATCTGTTGCCGTCCGGCTTGAACCACGTTTCCAACGACAGCGGTGGCGCGTATGACCCCGTCACCGGAGATTGGACGGTCGGCGCGTTGGCCAACGGCGCGAGCGCGACCTTGCACATCACGGTGATGGTCAACACCACCGATCCGGTCAGCAACACGGCACTCGTCTCATCATCCTCACTGCCCGACACGATCCCCGACAACAATCAAGCGACGGTCACGTTGATGGCGCCGCGCTCGGCGGATCTGGCTTTGCAGATGAGCGTCAGCAGCCCGATGGTGACTGCCGGTAGTTCCGTCACCTACACATTGACCGTCACCAACAACGGCGGCGACCCGGCTTACAGCTTGAGCATTCCCGAAAGCTTCCCAGCCTTTCCGGCATTGACGGCGGGCAGCTTCAACGCCTCGCAGGGCGTCTTTACTCCGGCGACCGGATTCTGGAATCTGGCCAGTTTGGGCAAAGGTGGAACGGCGACGCTCAGTTACACCGTCACCGCGCCGAATACCGCCGGGCCATTGACCGGTTCGGCGACGGCTTCGTCGAACATCAACGATCCGAACACTGCCAACAACACGGCGAGCGCAACTACATTGGTTTGCCCGACCATCACTGTCGGCACGCCCGCCGGCGGCGCACTTGGCCAAAGCTACAATAGTTCAGTTACGGCTACACCTGCTCCGGTGGGCGGCTTCAGCTATCAATACTCCTTGGCGAACGGAACGACCTTGCCGCCCGGCTTGACGCTCAACGCCGGCACGGGGGCCATCACCGGCACGCCGACCGCTGACGGCAATTTCAGCTTCGACATCAAGGTGGAATTGTTCGACGCCGGCAATGTTTCAACCGGATGCGCCACGGCCACGCAAACCCGCACGATCAATGTGACCTGCGTCAATAATCCGGTGGTGACAAACCTGAATGACAGCGGCGCAGGCAGTTTGCGCTCCGCCATCGCCACGGCTTGCACGGGCAGCACCATTACCTTTGCGCCTGGGCTGACGGGAACCATCACGCTGACCAGCGGCGATTTGATAATTCAGCGTACGCTGACCATTCAAGGGCCGGGCGCGCAGGTGCTGACCATCAGCGGTAATCAGCAGTGGCGTATTTTCACGCTGTTTAATACGTCGCCCGCCAGTCTCAACATCAGCGGGCTGAGTCTTCGCAACGGCAATGGGCAAAGTACGGTGAGCTTCAACCAAGGTTCAGGGGGAGCCATCTATTATTACGGCACGCCTGGGAACTCCTTGACCTTGACGGACCTCACGATTACCGACAACGCCGCAACTTTTGCAGGTGGCGTGTATGCGGGCGGTACCACCTCGACGATCAACGTGCTGCGCAGCACAATTGCCGGGAATGTGAGTCAGCAGGGGGGAGGCCTGGCTTTGGAAGGCAGCAGCCTGACAGCCAACCTGATGCGCAGCACCTTCAGTGGGAATACAACATCTATCATAGGCGGAGGAATTGCCATACGTGCTGACGGCACCGTGAATGTCGTCAATTGCACGATTGCGGGGAATCAAGCGACGAACGGTCAGGGCGGCGGCATTGGCATTCCCATTAATATCGAGGCATCCGTCAATCTGGTCAACAGCACAATCACGAACAATCAAGGCGGCGGTCTGCAAATAATCAGCAAGGCAACTGCGAATCTTCGCAACACGCTGCTTGCCTTGAATAGCAATGGGGATGCGCAGTTTGTCGGTGGTGGCACGTTTATCTCCAGTGGCTACAACCTGTTCGGCACAGGCGTACCCGCCGGCAACGTGCAACCGACCGATCAAGTCGGTGTTGACCCGCTGCTTGAACTGGACGGCAACAGCAAACCCAAGCTGGCTTCCAACGGCGGTCCGACACAAACCATCAGGTTATTACCCGGCAGCCCGGCCATTGACCGGGGCGGCGCAACGCCATTTAACGACGCGCAGTTGATTTTTCTGCAAGCCGGCAGCGGAACCTACAAGCTCACGTTCAATGGCCAGACCACAAACTCATTGCCATTCGACGCCACTGCGGCACAAATACAGACGGCGCTCAACGCCCTTTCAACCATTGGTGGCGTCGGTGGCAACA
>CAZRXE010000501.1:0-13155 GCA_964603695.1 uncultured Heliomicrobium sp. | reverse complement strand
GTGATGAACCACCAGGCGGCTTCGTCCACGGTTTTGCCGACGGTCAGCAAACCGTGGTTGCGCAGGATGACGGCTTTGCTGTTGCCGAGCGCCGTGCCGATGCGGCGGCCTTCTTCCAGGTCGAGCACGACGCCGGTGTAATCGTCAAACAATGAATGGTCTTCGTAAAACGCGCAGGCGTCCTGCGTGATCGGGTCGAGCAGGCGTCCCAGAGCCGACCAGGATTTGCCATACATCGAATGGGCGTGGGCAGCGGCGACGCAATCCGGGCGCGCCGCGTGAACCTGTGAGTGAATGGCGAAGGCTGCGGCATTCACCGGGCGGTCGCCCTCGACGACCTCGCCTTTGTGATTGACCAGCACCAGATCGGACACGCGAATCTGGCTGAAGTCCACGCCGAACGGATTGACCCAGAAATGATCCGGTTTTTCCGGGTCGCGTGCGGTGATGTGTCCGGCGACGCCTTCATCAAAACCGAACTTGGAAAACAGGCGGAAAGCAGCGGCCAGACGTTGTTTGCGATGCAGTCGTTCGTCTTCGACCGACTCGAAGACAGGCATTTGCGGAATCCTGAGCGAAGCAGGAGGTTTAGTCATTGCTCCTTCGGACATAAATTTTCTCCTTGAATGAGTTGAATTGCTGAAAGCAGCCGGAACTTAGCATAAAACGTATTTTTCGACATGAATAATGGCTGAAGCCTGAAGAATGCGTTTATCCTCGAAATTGGATTGTGCTAAGATGCGCGCCGTTTCAGGAAGACTTCCAATCGTTCACGTTTTTTGCGAACCCCCTGAACCTTACGACTTTCAATTTGAGCACTAAAAAAGGGCGTGGACTCGGTGCTGCTCGCGCCCATCCGAATCTCAAACCGCGCTAGAGGGAAGCTGAGCTTTGATCGGTTTTCCTGTCGGTTCTTAAGCCGAATTTTTGGAGGATACACCGATGACAGGTGAGAAAAATAAATCAGCGATTTCCGTCACGGCGAAGCGGTTGGCCTTTTTAGGCTTTGCCATGACTGGATTGATGATAGCCCTGGATCATTTCGGAGCTTTCGATGTGATGGGGCAGCGCGCGCCGCGCCGCGCCGCGCGTCAAACTGAAATCACAGGGCCAACAGCGTCCGATTGTGATTATTTGCAAGCGCCGGAAAACTTTCGCGGACTGCAAGCCCGCCACCGCCGCGAAGTTTCGCAACTGACCGAATCGCTGGCGTCGCGGCTCACTCAGGACGACGTCCTGTTGGTTCCGCCGCAGCAGATGCCGCGCAAGAACATTATTGACGACCTGATTTTCAACAAAATGGCGGCGGTCGGAATTCAAAGCGCGCCCGTTTGCACGGACGAAGAATTCATCCGCCGCGCCTATCTTGATTTGACCGGACGCATTCCTTCTGCCGAAGACGTGGTCAATTTCCTGAAAGATCAAAACCCGATTAAACGCGACATCCTGCTCGACAAACTGGTTTATTCCCAGGAGTTCAATGACAAGTGGGCGTTGTTTTTCGGCGATCTTTACAAGAACACTTCACAGGCGTCGAACATCAATAGGATGATTACGGGGCGCGAGGCTTTTCATAAATACATCCTGGATTCGCTGGCCGAAAACAAAAGCTACGCGCAGATGGCGACGGAGATAATCATCGCGCGCGGAGACAGTTACGACAGCGGCCCGGTCAATTTCATCGTCGGCGGCAACGTGGCGATGGGACCGGCGCAGGATACTTACGACGGATTGGCGGTGCAGACCGCGACCATCTTCCTGGGTCTGAGTTCGATGGATTGCCTGCTTTGCCATGACGGCGCGGGACATCTGGACGCTGTGAACCTGTGGGGATCGAAGGTCACGCGCGCGGATGCCTGGGGAATGTCGGCATTTTTCGCGCGCACTCGCCGCACACAATCCACCGTCGCCGGAACCAATATGACGCGATACAACGTCACGGAAGCGGCTACCGGCGAATACGACCTCAACACCAATTCCGGCAACCGTCAAAACCGCACTCCCATTGGCAATCTTCGCAGTGTTGCGCCGAAATACTTTTTGACTGGCGGCGGCGTTTCCAACACGGAAGACCGGCGGACTGCGCTGGCGCGCTACATCACCAGCGACCCGCAATTCGCCCGCGCCACGGTTAATTATCTGTGGGAAGAGTTGATGGTCGAAGCCTTCGTTTCTCCTTCCAACACCTTCGATCTGGCGCGGCTCAAAGCCAACGCGCAGATGCCCGAGGGCTGGGCACCGCAACCGAGCAATCCGGAATTGCTCGAAGCCCTGACCCAGGAATTCATCGGCAGCGGCTACAACCTGCGCCACATCATCAAAATGATCGCGCTTTCGAACACCTACCAGCTTTCGTCCAAATACCCGGGAACTTGGAAACTCGACTATGTGCCGTATTACGCGCGCAAATACGCCCGCCGTCTGGACGCCGAGGAAATCCACGACGCGATTGTCAAAGCGACCAACATGCCGCCCGTAACGAACGCCGGTACTGTGAATGGAATTGCGTTTCCGCAAATGATCGGTTTTCCGATCGTCAATGAGGCGGGACAGAAATTGAGAGACATTCAGTGGGCAATGCAATTGTCAGATCCGGTCGAACCCCGCTTAAACGGCACGTCGGCGGCCTTCCTGAATTCCTTCCTGCGCGGCAATCGCGATTCCAATTTGCGTCTGGCGGACTCTTCCATTTTGCAGGCGCTGAATTTGATGAACAACGGCTTCATCCAAACGCGGATGACGTATGCCAACGGCATCATTAATCCCATTCCCAACTACAACACGGAACGCATCCTTTCGACCGTCAGGAGATTGGTGGATACGCCTGGGATGACCAACGCTGAAATCGTCGCGCAGCTTTATCTGTGTACGCTTTCGAGGAATCCGACGCCGCGCGAGATGGCCAAGGCGCTGACTTATTTCACACCGACGGGAACGCAAACCGTCGCCCAGGCCAAGCAAGCCGCCATTGAGGATTTGCAATGGGTGCTGCTGAACAAGGTTGATTTCACCTTCAATTACTAACCCGGCAACGGCTGAAACTTAGGAGAGAACACCATGAAAGAGAAAGATCATTTGCAACCGGATCATTCCTGTGAAACCTGCCAGCCGTTGCGCCCTGTCAATTCCGCTTTGTTTGGCGGGCCGGTGCTGGGACGGCGGGACTTTTTCACCATTGCGGGAACTGGCGTGGCTGGCTATTTCGTGTCGCCGCTGTTTTCCAAAAACGTTTATGCCAAGACTGAAGGCGCGGCGGCGCAACTGAACGGCAGAGCGCGCAACGTGATTTTCGTTCATATGCAAGGCGCGCCCAGCCACGTGGACACCTTCGACCTGAAGGTCGGTTCGTGGACGCCAGCGGATTTCGCGCCGGAAACCATCAATGGCGTGCTGTTTCCCAAAGGTCTGATGCCGACGCTGGCCAATCACGTCGGCAAAATGGCCATTATTCGCAGCCTGCGCGCGCCGGCGCTGGTGCATTCGCTGCAACAGATTTGGACGCAAATCGCCCGCAACCCGACTTCGCTGATGGGCAAGATTTCGCCGCACATCGGCGCGGTCGTCGCGCGCGAGTTTGAATCGCAACGCACGGCCAATCAAAAAATGCCGGGCTTCGTTTCCCTGAACGGCGGCACGGTGGTGCAATCCGGATATATGAACGCCCGCTACACGCCTTTTGCCGCCGCCGGTTCGACCGCCGGGTTGGGCAACCTGCTGCATTTTGGGCAAACCACGCCCACGACTTTCGACCGCCGTTATCAAATGCTGCAAGACCTGGACGCGGAAAACCGCGTCAATTCGCCGCTCGGCGACCCCGTGATTGATATGGACAGCTTTTATCAGCAGGGGCGCGCGATGATGTACAACCCGGAAGTTGACGCCATCTTCCGGCTGACGACTGCGGAAACACAGCGGTACGGTGTCATCAATCCTGGAGCCACGACTCCGACGCAGACCGGATTCGGCAATTCCTGTTTGACGGCGCGCAATCTGCTCAAAGCCAATCTGGGCACGCGCTTCGTGCAAATCAGCATTGGCGGCTGGGACAATCACACAGGCATTTATCAGGCAAACGCAGGCGTTTATCCGTCGGCGCGCCAATTCGATAAAGGTTTGGGCGAATTGTTGACCGATCTGGCGGCCACGCCGGGCGTCAATGGCGGCACCCTGTTGGATGAAACCCTGGTGGTTTGGATGGGCGAATTCGGCAGAACCGTGCGTACCGGCACGGGGACGCCGGGATTGAACGGCAATGCCGGACGCGACCACTTCTTCCAGCACTTCGTCGGTTTCGCGGGCGGCGGCGTCAGCGGGGGCCGCGCCATCGGCCAGACGACCAGCGATGGATTCGCCGTGGCGGATTCCGGCTGGAAATATGGCCGCCCCATTGCCAATGAAGATGTCGCTGCTACTATTTATTCGGCGCTCGGCATTGATTACACCAAGACCTACCAAGACGATCCGTACCAACGCGGCTTCGATCTGGTTCCCTTCGCCGCGCAAGGCGCGTGGTATCCGGTAACTGAGGTTTTCCAGCGCAGCGCTTCGCCGACGCGCCCGAAAATCGAACCGCGCGGGCGCTAGTAAGTCGTTAAACTTATTAGCCGCCTTCTCAAAACCGCTCACACGAAGCTTTCGCGTGAGCGGTTTTCTTATTTGAAAGTAACTGCTGCTCCCTGTTTTTCGTCGCGTAGCGCCGGTATGAGTTTAGACCGGCGATTTATCGCCGGGTAAGGTAGAGCTGCGTAGTTACAATTGAAACTCAACACCAGTTTCCGCCCTCAGGAGAAAACCCATGAACCTTCTCAAGCCTGCATTTCTTCGCCTCTTTGTCTTCGGTTTCAGTTTAATCGTGTTGCTTGCGTCGTCTCCGTCCTGGAAGCGCCCGAAAAATCCGCCGCCGGTTTCCGTCCCCGCAGCCAAATCCGCGCGCAATGAAGCGTTCGGAAAATTGCCGCTTTACTTCATCGAAAATCGCGGCCAGACCGATGCGCGCGCCGCTTA
Source organism: uncultured Heliomicrobium sp. (assembly GCA_964603695.1). Taxonomy (GTDB): domain Bacteria; phylum Acidobacteriota; class Blastocatellia; order RBC074; family RBC074; genus RBC074. The sequence continues at coordinate 8,151 of CAZRXE010000501.1, read as the reverse complement.
TTACTTGCAGGGCAGCGACAAGGCTATTTACTTCACCGACCGCGGACTGACTTTTGTGCTGAACGGAGCGCGGAATGAGCCATTCCTGCAACCGGCTTCTTTTGATCCGCAATCTGCCATCCGCAATCCGCAATTGGAACGCTGGGCGCTCAAATTGGATTTCGTCGGAGCCAGGACAGACGCGCATCCCGAAGGCGACGCGCCGACCGAAGCCGTCGTCAGCTATTTCAAAGGGCATCCGTCGAAATGGAAAACCGGACTGAAGACCTATTCGCGAATTGTTTATCGCGACCTGTGGCCGGGCATTGATTTGATTTACGACGGAACGGTCAACCGCATGAAATACAGCTTCGTGGTGCGCCCCGGCGCTGACCCGAATCAAATCCGGCTGGCCTATCGTGGCGCAAGCGCTGTGACCGTCAACGACGAAGGCGAACTGGAAGTGCAAACTCCTGTCGGCGGATTCAGCGACGCGCGACCGGTTTCTTTTCAGGAAGTGGACGGAAGGCAAATTGAAGTCACTACGGAATACCGCTTACCCGGCGAATCCGCAATCCGCAATCCGCAATCCGCAATCGAATACGGCTTCACGCTCGGCGATTACGACCGCAGCCGCGAACTGGTGATTGATCCGGTGGTGTTGATTTACGCCGGATTCATCGGCGGCAGCGGCGACGATTTCGGTGAAGACATCGCGGTGGATGCTTCCGGCAATGCTTATATCACCGGCGGCACGGCTTCGACGCAGGCGACTTTCCCGGACGGCGACGGATTCGGCGCGGTGCCGGGTGTGGACACGACTTACAACGGCGGAAGCTTTGATGCTTTTGTCGCCAAGATCAACGCGGCGGGGACGGCGCTTGTTTACGCCGGGTACGTCGGCGGCAGCGGCAGTGATTTTGGAATCGGCATTGCGGTAGACGATTCCGGCAGCGCATACATCACCGGTCAGACACTGTCCAGTCAGGCGACTTTTCCAGTGGTTACCGGCCCCGACCTGACCATCAACGGATTGCAGGATGCCTTTGTCGCCAAACTCACTCCGGCGGGAACCGGGCTGAATTTTTGCGGTTATATTGGCGGCAGCGGCGGAGAGAGTGGTTTGGCCGTCGCAGTGGACACCATTGGCAATGTCTATGTCGGCGGCAATACCAATTCCACCGAAACCACTTTCCCTACAGGCAGCGGATTCGGCGCAATCCCCGGCGCGGATAAGACGGCCAACGGCGGTTTCGACGCTTTTGTCGTCAAAGTGCATTTTTCCGGGACGACGCTGTCTTACGCCACTTATGTCGGCGGCAGCGGAAGCGAACAAAGTTCGGGGATTTACGGACTGACGCTGGACAATGCCGGAAACGTTTATCTGGTCGGCGATACCGCATCCACTGAAGCGACTTTCCCGGACGGCGACGGCTTTGGCCCGATTGTCGGCTTCGATCAAACCTACAACGGCGGCGTTCGTGATGCCTATGTTGTCAAACTGAATTCGACGGGGACGGCTTTTGCTTACGCCACCTACCTGGGCGGGAGCGGCGATGACAAAGGATTCGGAGTGGCTGTGGATGGCGCGGGCAATGCCTACATCGCCGGTTCAACTGATTCCACGCAGGCGACGTTCCCGGACGGCGACGGCTTCGGCACTGTGACAGGCCCAGACCTGACGCACAACGGTTCACAGGACGCCTTTGTCGCCAAACTCAATCCGGCGGGCACGGCGCTGGTGTATGCAGGATATATTGGCGGCGTCTCCAACGACGAAGCCTTCAGCATTGGGGTAGACCAAAACCTCAATGCCTATTTGACCGGCTACACCAGTTCCACGCAGGCGACGTTCCCGGACGGCGACGGATTCGGCGCGATACCGAGTTTCGACGCAACGTTCAACGGCGGCGCGGACGATGCCTTTGTGGTGAAGGTCAATTCGGCGGGAACGGCATTGTCTTATGCCGGATACATCGGCGGCAGCACGGGCGATCAAGGCGTATCCATCGCGGTGGATCAGGCGGGCAACGCTTATGTCACGGGCTTTACCGGCTCAACGCAATCCACCTTCCCGGACGGCGACGGATTCGGCTTGCTTCCGGGTTTCGACACGACTTTCAACGGCGGAACCAACGACGCCTTTGTCGCGAAAATCAGCGGCAACATAGTGGTCAACACCGCTGCGGACGTGGTGGCGGAGGAAGGATTCTGCTCTCTGCGCGAAGCGATTCAAGCCGCCAATACCAATATGGTCATCAATGAATGCGCGGCGGGATTGCCCGGTCTGGACACGATTGAATTCAGCCTTCCCGGAAATTCTCCCTCCATTGCCGTCACCAGCGCGCTGCCGATCATCACCGAACCGATTTACATCAACGGCAATACCGGCGGCGCGACGCGCGTGGAATTGAACGGCACGGCGGCGGGATCCCACGGATTGAATATACAAGGCGGTGGTAGCGTCATTGCCAGCATGGTCATCAACCGCTTTTCGCTGAGCGGCATTTTCATCACCAGCGGCACGGGCAACACCGTGCGGGATTGTTATCTGGGAACGGACGTGACTGGACTGGTTGACCTCGGCAACGGCATAGACGGCATCAACGCCAATTCCGGCGGCAATGTGATCGGCGGGACGCTGCCCGGCGAAGGCAATGTTCTGTCCGGCAATGGCCGCGCGGGCATCACCTTCGGTTTTGGATCGAGTGCAAATCTGGTGCAAGGCAACACCATTGGTCTGGCGGCCAATCGCAACGCCACGCTCGGCATCAGTCAGCACGGCGTATTCATTGATGGGGGCGCGAGCAACAACACCATCGGCGGGACGACAACCGGGGCGCGCAATCTGATCAGCGGAAACGCGCAATGCGGCGTGAACATCAATCAGGACAATTCGACCAATAACGTGGTGCAGGGCAATTTCATCGGCACGGGCGTGGAAGGCGAAGCTTTCGGCAACGGCGACGGCGTCTGCTTGAACTCCGCCAACAACACCATCGGCGGAACGACGACGGGCGCAGGCAATCTCATCGCGTTCAATGCCGGCGTGGGCGTGAATGTTGCCGGAACAAGCACCTCAATCGGAAACCGTTTGCTGGGCAATTTCATTTCCAACAACGGCCAACTCGGCATCAATTTGGGCAGCGCAGGTGCCAGCGTCAATCCGAACGACGCGGGCGACGCCGATGTCGGGCCGAACGGTTTTCAGAATTTCCCAGTGCTGACTTCCGCCTCGCTTGCCGGAACCAACACCGTCGTGCAAGGCACGCTCAACAGCACAGTCAACACGAATTTCCGCCTGGAGTTTTTCACCAACAATGCCTGCGACGCCTCCGGCAACGGCGAAGGCCAGGCTTTTCTGGGTTTCACGAACGTGACGACGAACGGCAGCGGCAATGCGAGCTTCGCCGTTACCTTGCCAATTCCGGTGGCGATTGGGCAGTCGGTGACGGCCACTGCGACCAATTCCAGCAACAGCACTTCGGAGTTTTCGGCCTGCGTCGCCGTCAATTGCGATTACCAGATCAGTCCGACGGCGGCGAGCATAGTCCCGGCGGGCGGCAGCGGAACCGTCGCGGTGACGGCAACGGGCGGCTGCGCGTGGACTGCGGTCAGCAATTCGCCGTTCATTACGGTCACCGGCGGCGCTTCAGGCAACGGCAACGGCACTGTCAGCTATTCGGTCGCGGCCAATGGCGGAAATGCTCCGCGTTCCGGCACGATCACCATTGCCGGAAACACGTTCATCATCAGCCAGACGGCCACCGGCGTGCTGGTTTACACGGATTTCACCGGCGGCATTCCGTTGGATTGGACGGTTGAACACTTCGGCACGGGCACTTACCCGGATGGGACGGCGGCGACCTGGACGGCGGCCAATCCCTGCAATCGCGTCGTTCCACCGCCGTTTTCAGGCATGTTCGCCATCGTGGATGCCACTTGCGCGACGCCGTCGGCGACCTTCGACGAACGCTTGATTACGCCCGCCTTCAACGCCACCGGATTGGGTTCGGTTTACGTCGAATTCTTCAACCGCTACCTGGGCGCAGGCGCGCCGGACAACGTGGGCGACGTGGATGTCAGCACGGATGGTGGCCAGAGCTGGCCTTTCAACGCGCTGCGTTTGCGCGACGTCAACGACGGTTCGCCGACGCCGAATACCAAAAGCCTGAACATTACGCCGCTGATTGCGGGTAATCCGACGAATGTGAGAGTCAGGAAGCGTTACACGGGTGTCGGGGTTCAGCCTTCTTTCCGGCCAAATCGCCCGGATGCGCAGGAACTTTCCTGGGGAATTGATTATGCGATCTATCATTACGAACTGACGCCGGCCAGCCAGAACTTTTCCGCCGCTGGCGGCACGAGCAATGTGGTCGTGGCCACGTCCGCCGTCGTGCCTTCTCCGCAAGGCTCCTGGACGGTGGTCAGCAACGCGCCCTGGATCGTACCGGCTCATGGCGGCAGCACCGGCAACGGTTCGGTCGGATATATGGTCACGGCCAATCCGTCCACCAGTCCGCGGACTGGAACGATGACCATCGCCGGCAAAACCTTCACAGTTATGCAAAGCGGTTGCGTTGGGGCGACGATCAATCCTGCGACCTTGCCCAACGGCTTTGTCGGCTCGGCCTACAGCCAGATGTTGACGGCCACGGGCGGCACCGCGCCTTACAGTTTCAGCGCGAACGCGGCGACCTTGCCGATCGGCTTGACGCTGACGGCGGCGGGACTCCTTTCCGGCACGCCGACCACGAGCGGTACGTTCACCTTCACGGTCAGCGTGACAGATGAAACAGGATGCACCGGCACGCGCCAATACACCGTCGTTATCAGCGGCAACGGCTTACAGTTTTATCCGCTGCCGCAACCCGTGCGCCTGCTCGAAACCCGCGCCGGCCTGACCGGCTGCACAATGCCCGGCGCGGCCATCAATGCCGGCGGCACGTTCACGCTACCGGCTCGGACAAATTGCGCAGGCATTCCCATCAATGCCCAGGCGGTCACCGGCAACGTCACTGTCGTGCCTACTGGCGGAGGCTTTCTGACGCTCTATCCAAGCTCGGCGACGCAGCCGACCGTTTCCAATTCCAACTTCGGCCCCGATGAAATCACCAACAACGTTTTCACCGTCGGACTGGGAGCAGCGGACGGCGCATTCAGGATTTTTGCCAGCGCGACAACCCACGTGATTGTTGACGTAACGGGCTATTACGCGCCGCCTGGCGCGGGCGGGCTTTATTTCCATCCGCTGGCCACGCCGGTGCGATTGCTGGAAACACGTGTGGGTTTGACCGGCTGCATTGCGCCGGGCGCGCCGCTTAATGCTAACCAGAACTTCGTCGTGCAAGGCCGTTCGCCAGTGACCGCGCCGTGTAGCTCAATTCCGGCAACTGCCCGGATGCTGGTCGGCAATGCGACAAGCGTGCTTCCCAACAGCGGAGGTTTCCTGACGATTTACCCAAGCGACGGCACGCTCCCGCTGATTGCCAGTTCAAATTACGCCGGCAACGATGTCATCAACGGGCCGTTCTCCGTCAAACTCGGCGCGGACGGCAAATTCAATATTTACACCGTGAGGACGACGGAGCTGGTGATTGACATACTCGGCTATTACAGCGAAGAAGCGGTGGATGCGAACGGCGTCGGACTGCTCTTCACTCCGCTGGCCGTGCCGGTGCGACTGCTGGAAACACGTCCGGGCGGTCCGCCATTGACCGGTTGCACGCGGACGAATGCGCCGATTCAAGGGAATCTGAACGCGGCGACGCACACGCAGCAGGCTCGCAATTTCTGTGGTCTGCCGGCGTCGGCGCTGGCTGTGGTCGGTAACGTGTCGGTGGTGAGTACGCCGGGCGCAGGCTTCCTGACGCTGTTCCCAGGAAACCTGACGAACGCGCCGCTGGTCGCCACGTCGAACTATCCGACGCCGGCGGCGGCGGGCTACAACCGACATTACTTTGTCGGTCTGAGTCCGGTGGACGGGACGTTCAAAATCCTGACGCAATTCACGACGGACGTGATTCTGGATGCGTCGGGTTATTTCGCGCCGTAAGCCCAAAGACGTTTGAAAATACCTGGGAGCGCCGATGGCCATTTCGGCGCTCCCAATCAACTTTCGCCTTAGCCGAAGATGCTTTACCATCCGCGCGCAAACCAGTAGTTCCACAAATCAATTCGTACTGGTCCTTTCCCTGTTTTCAGCTTCAGTCAAAAGAGAGCAGGAGAGGGCTGTTTCCTCAAGGTGTCGGAGCATAAGGAGAACAGATGAAACCATCCCCCTTTACTTTCCGCGTCGGCGTTGGGTCGTCGCTGACTTTATTGTCGGTCTTGTTGTTTGTCCTTCATTCCCGGCAATCCCTGTTGTCGCCGAATTCTTCGGCGGCGGCTTTGCCCGGCTTGCAAGCCGCAGCGGCCATCGAGCAGTTGAAACAACAAGGGCTGTACGCTTCGCTCGGCGCGGCGATGACGGCGGCGCAGTACGGCATCAAGCCCGTACCGGAAGAACAGGGCCAAAAGCACGTTGCGAATAATCCGGCCAATCGGCTGCGAGCGAGCTTTGCGACCGAAGGGTTGGAACTGCAATCGTTCGGCAACGTCTGGCGTTTGGAGATGAAGCTGCACAGCGCCGGTTACGGCAACCGGCAAAGCCGGATTGGTTCCGGCAGGCTCAACGCAAAGGAAAATCGCCTTGAGTACGAGCGCCCGATTGTCGGCAATCAATCCGCAATCAAAGAATGGTACGTCAATCAGCCGAGCGGATTGGAACAAGGTTTCACCCTGGCCGAACCGCCGGGCGCGCGAAACGGCGAGTCGTTGCGGTTGGCATTGACGCTCGATACGGAATTGCGAGCGCAGGCCGCAGCCGATGGGCAGGCAGTGGAGTTTGTGGATGCGACAGGCAATCGCGTGTTGCGTTACGACAAGCTGGCGGTCTGGGATGCGCGTGGACAAGCCTTGAAAGCGCGGATGAGTGTCAAGGGCGAAGAACTGCGGCTGGAGGTGGAGGACACGGCGGCGATTTATCCCGTGACGATTGATCCGAACTTTACGCAGCAGGCGTATTTGAAAGCTTCCAACACTGATGCGGGTGACGATTTCGGCACCTCGGTGGCGGTATCGGGCGACACGGTAGTGGTCGGGGCTGATGGTGAATCCAGCAATGCCGTTGGGGTCAATGGGAATCAAGCGGACAACAGTGCGGCATCTTCCGGCGCGGCTTACGTCTTCGTGCGCAGCGCGGGCGTTTGGACACAGCAGGCTTATCTGAAAGCCTCCAACACCGACGCTGGAGACTCGTTCGGCCTATCTGTGGCGATTTCAGGCGATACGGTGGTTGTCGGGGCAATAGGTGAGGCCAGCGGCGCTGTCGGGGTCAATGGGAACCAGTCGAACAATGGCGTCCCAAATTCCGGCGCGGCTTATGTTTTCACGCGCAGCGCGGGCGTCTGGACGCAACAGGCTTATCTAAAAGCTTCCAACACGGACACGGGGGACGAGTTTGGCTTCTCGGTGTCGGTGTCGGGCGACACGGTAGTTGTCGGAGCAAGGTCCGAATCCAGCAATGCCGTCGGGATCAATGGAAATGGGGCGGACAACAGCGCCGATAGAGCCGGAGCGGCTTACGTCTTCGCGCGCAACGGCACGGTCTGGACGCAGCAGGCTTACCTCAAAGCCTCAAACACCGACTCGTTTGACGAATTTGGCTACTCAGTGGCGGTGTCGGGCGACACCGTAGTCGTCGGAGCTTACCGCGAAGACAGCAATGCCGTCGGGATCAATGGGAATGGGGCGGACAACAGCGCATCAAGTGCCGGTGCGGCTTACGTCTTCGCGCGCAGCGGCAACGTCTGGACACAGCAGGCTTACCTGAAAGCCTCCAACACCGAGACAAATGACCGGTTTGGCAACTCGGTGGCGGTGTCGGGCGACACGGTGGTCGTCGGTGCTTACCTTGAAGACAGCAATGCCGTTGGGGTCAATGGAAACCAGTCGGACAACAGCGCTTCGGCTTCCGGCGCGGCTTATGTGTTCACGCGCAGCGGCACTGTCTGGACGCAGCAGGCTTACCTGAAAGCCTCCAACACCGATTCAGGCGATGGGTTCGGCTGGTCGGTGGCGGCGTCCGGCGAGACGGTGGTGGTCGGAGCAAATGCCGAGGCCAGCAATGCC
>CAZRXE010000500.1:0-7453 GCA_964603695.1 uncultured Heliomicrobium sp. | reverse complement strand
GTAAATGATCCGCCGACGCTGATTGTGCCGGGGGCGCAAGTCGTCAATCTGGGCGAACGGCTGAGCTTTTTGATTTCAGCGATCAACCCGGACGCAGGAGAGCAGCTTTCGTTTTCGCTGATTGATGACGCGGGCAAACCGCCCGGCGCGACAATCACGCGCGAACCGGGCGACACCAGCGCGCGCTTTAACTGGACGCCGCCCGCCGAAAGCGTCGGCAAAACCTACATCGCGCGGTTCCGCGTGAAGGACAACACCGCCGAAGAATTGAGCGATACCAAAACCGTCACGATCACCACCGGCACACTGTGGGCGAAAACCTCCGGCCCGGAAGGCGGCACGGTCAATTCGCTGGCCACGGCGGGCGCGAATCTGTTCGCGGGCACTTTTTCCGGCGGCGTCTTTCGTTCGTCGGATCAGGGAAACACCTGGACGGCGGCGAACAATGGTTTGGGCGAACTGTCCGTCAACGCGGTCTTCGCCGTCGGTTCCAGCTTGTTGGCGGGAACTTCCGGCGGCGGCATTTATCTTTCGCCGGATCAAGGCCAGAACTGGATGGCGACGAACATCCGCGATTTGCGCGTGTTTGAATTCGCCGCCAACGGCAACACGCTGTTTGCGGCGACGGATAGTTTGGTGCGGCGCTCCACAGATGGCGGGCGCACCTGGACGGGAACGAATCTCAATCTGTTTGATGTTGAAGTCGTGCGGACGGTGCTGGCCAAAAACGGGCGTGTCTTTGCCGGCACCCAGGACACTTTTGAGGCCGGATTGTTTGTTACGTCCAACGATGGCCAGAGCTGGACTCCGGTGCGTGGCGGGTTGCCGAACAACGGACAGATTGGTGTAACTTCGCTGGCGGCCACGCCGACGCATGTGTTCGCGTTGACCGGGGATTTCTTTTCGACAGCCGTGTATGCCTCCGCCGACAACGGCCAAAGCTGGACGTTTGCCGGCACGGGTTTGCCGAACAACGTTCGCAAACTATCGGCCAATGGTGCGACGGCTTACGCGATGGCGGACAATCGCATTTTCGCTTCCACCGACGGCGGCGGAAGTTGGTCGCAATTGAATGCGGTCTTCACCACGCGCGGCGTTCGGACGTTGGGTTTTACGGCGAACAGGTTGCTGGCCGGAACCGGCGGCGACGGCGTATTTGCTTCAACGGACGCCGGACAAAATTTCGCCGAAGCCAATCAGGGCTTCACCAACAGCGGCGTGGCGGCGTTCGGCCTGCACGACGACCAGCGTCAACTGTTTGTCGCCACCAGCCGCAACGTTGTCGTAACGGCGAACATCGGAACCAGTTATCAGATTGCCAACCGAGCTTTGCCGTTGAGCGTGGTGAATGGGCAACCGGCGGAACTTTCCATTCGCGCGCTGGCGGCGACGGGGACGCAGTTGTTCGCGGCGACACAAGGCGGAGTGTTTCGCTCCCTGGGGCGCGATGCCGGTTGGCAGGCGGTCAACAACGGGCTGGCGAATCTGAACATTTCCAGTCTGGTTTTGGCGGGCAGCCGGTTGTTTGCCGGAACGGGCGCGGGCGTTTTCGTCAGCGCCAATCAAGGGCAAAGCTGGACGGCGGTCAATGGCGGGCTGACGAATTTGTCCGTTACGGCGTTGGTCTTGAACGGCACGCAATTGCTGGCCGGGACGGGCGACGGCGTATTTGCCTTCAACGACGCGACACAGAATTGGTCGCGCGTCGGCACGCTCAGCTTTTCGGTCAGAGTGCTGGCCGCCGCAGGACGCTTTATCGTGGCGGCGGGCGGCACGGGCATCAAAGTCACCGAAGACGGCGGCGGCAAATGGCGCGACGTGATTGAAGGTTTGCCGCAATCGCCCACCGCGCTGGCCATTCGCGGCACAACGGCTTATGGCGGCATTTCGCTAGGCGGTTTCGGCGACGGCATTTTCGCTTTGTCGGCGGGCGCGGAACAGTGGCGAGCAGTCAACGACACGCTGACCAATCTGGCGGTCAATGCATTGATCGTCAACGGCGATCACCTGTTTGCCGGAACCAACGACGGCGTTTCGCTTTCGACCAACACCGATCAAAGCTGGAAAAACAGCGGGCGGGAACTGGCAACGCTGGACATCAACGCGCTGTGGCAACAGGCATCCGGCACGGGCACGGATTTGTTCGCCGCCGCCAACAACGGCAGCGTTTTTCGCTCCGGCGATTTGGGGCAAAGCTGGCAGCGAACAAGCCTGCTTTCGCCGGAATCCGCCAATGTCACGGCCTTACAGGGCGCGGGCGGGGCTTTGCTGGCTGGAACCGGCGGAACCGGCGCGTTTCGTTCCTTCGATCTGGGCGGCAACTGGGCCGTCGCCAATGCCGGATTGAACAATCAACAGGTGCGCGCTTTGGTTGGCGGCACGTTTGTTTTCGCGGCCACGGCGGGCGGCGTGTATCGCTCCGGCAATCAGGGGCAAAGCTGGGAGCGGACAAGCGGCGGATTGCCGACCTTGTTGATTTCGTCTTTGTTGAGCGCAAGCGATGCATTGTGGGCGGGAACGGACGACCGAGGCGTTTTTCTTTCGCGCGACCAGGGGCAAAGCTGGCAGGAAGCTGCGGCGGCGTTGAACAAATTCGGCATACGCTCTTTGGGCGCTTATCAAAGCCTTCTGTTTGCCGGCACGTATCGAGACGGTTTGTATCGCTCGCTCAACAACGGGCAAAGCTGGCTGTTGGCCGAAACGGATTTGCCCGGCGTGTCGTCTTTCGCGGCTAGCGGCAACAAGCTTTACGCGGGCGGCGTGTACGGCGTTTATGTTTCCACCGATCAAGGCCGAAGCTGGCGGCAGATCAATGCCGGCCTGACCAAAACCGGCGTGAATTCGCTGACCGTCATCGGCGACAAACTGTATGCCGCCACCAGCAACGGCGGCGTGTTCGTCAGTCAAATTCCCGAATAACGGTAAGTTTCATAAATCTTGAACAGTAGGTGACGGTCTTCTTTTATTTTCCATATATCAGTTGGAATTTTTCATTTGCCATTGATTACCGATCTTGCCGAGAAATGCCTGAATTGATTGGTCAATGGCCAATTTCAAATTTCATATTACAAATGGAAAATAAGTAGCGAACTGTTATCTGGGAAGTGAAACTTGCCCGACTAACTGAGGTTTTATGGCCTTCCACGCACGTTTCCGATCCTGCTTTTTGTTTGTCAATTTGCTGGCCGTGTTGTTCGGCGGCGGAGCTTTGATTGCGGTGGCGCAACAGCCGTCGGTCGCAGTCATCAATGCCGCCGGCTACACGGAATTGACCGCGCCGGATTCCATCGCCGCCTTGTTCGGCCTGAATCTGGCCACACGCACAGAAATCGCGAACACCGTTCCGCTGCCGACACAGCTTGCGGGAACGACGGTCACCGTGGACGGACAAGCGGCGATGTTGTTTTTCGTCGCGCCCACGCAAGTCAATTTTCTGGTTCCGGCGGGAACGCGCCTGGGTCGCGTGGATGTGGTGGTGACTTCGGGTGACGGCAAGGTTTCGCGCGGGCAAATGCTGGTGCAGAACGCGGCGGCGGGCGTGTTCACGCAAAATGCCAGCGGTGTGGGCGTGCCGGCGGCGCAATTGATCCGCGTGCGCAATGGCGTGCAGAGCTTTGAGCTGCCGTACCAACTCGTCAACGGGCGGTTCGTCACCAAACCGATTGATTTCGGCTCGCCGGGCGATGAAGTTTATTTGGTCTTGTATGCGACAGGCGTGCGCCGCGCTTCGTCGGTGAAGGTGGTCGGCGGCGGGCTGAGTTTGGATGTGATATTTGCAGGCGCGCAAGGCGGATTTGCAGGATTGGATCAAGTCAACGTCTTGTTGCCGCGAACGCTGGCCAATCGCGGTTTGGTCAGCTTTACGCTAACGATTCCCAACGCCGTGGCATCGAATCCCTTCGATCTGGAATTTCGACAGGCCGACGCTGTTCCGATTGCGATTGACGGTTTCAATCCGAAGCCTGCCGTGGTCGGCCAGGCGCTGTCTATTGCCGGGCGCGGCTTTTCGCCGGACAAGACGCGGAATCAAGTCCGCATACTGGGCGCATCGGCGCAATACGAAGCATTGGTGACGAGCGCCGGCAGCAACTTGCTGACGGTGTTGATTCCGTTCGGCGCGGAAGGCGGCACGCTCAGCGTCAGCAATTTGGACGGCGCGGGCAGCTACGCCAACAGCGCGCAAACGCTGACGTTGAAAACTTCGCTTAGCGGCGCGTTCAAAGACACGCTCGGCAACAAGATCAAAAACATGCAGGTCAAGGTGACGGACGCGCAGGGAAAGAGCTTCGCCGAAACCACAAATGACGAAGGCGTGTTCGTCATTCCCGAACTTGCCGCCGGAACGGCGACGGTGGAGTTGTCGGGCGGCCTGTCGCCTTCGCAACTGTCTTATCCGCAGGTGGCGTTCAAAAAACGAATCATTCCCGACCGCGATACCACGCTGGATTATCCGACCACGCTGCAAGCGATCAACGGCACGTCTTCCGGTCTGAATGCCGACGGCACGATGCAGCATCGCTCCTTGCGATTGAGCCTACCGCCGGTCAACGCCGCCCCGGATCGCATCATCCGCAACGGCGAAGTCGTGCTGGATGTGCCGGACAACGCCGTCATCGCCTTTCCCGACGGCACGCCGGTCGGACAGATTACGCTTAGTTTGGTTGGGCGCAGTTTGACGCCGGTCGCCTTGCCGCCGCGCCATTTCAGCCAAACCATCGTCATGATTTCGCCGCTCGGCGCAACGATTACGCCGGGCGCGAAACTGACCTTTCCCAACAGCGACGGCTTTCCCGCCAACGCGCAAGTCGAACTGTTCCGCTTCAATCAGCAGCGCGATACCGAGGGCTTCGGCGATTTTGTTTTGGCAGGCACGGCGACGGTTTCCGCCGACGGCAAAACCATTGCAACCGCAGCCAGCGCGATCAAGGAAACCACTTATTATTTTGCTTCGATGTTGCGTCCGACGGTGACGGTAACCGGAAGCGTGGTCGAAACGGGACAGCTTCCGTTGCCGGTCAAGGATGTGTTGATGGGGTCGCGCGGACGCAGCACGATGACTGATCCGAATGGAAACTTCTCCATTCGCAACGTGCCGTTCAATGCCGGTTCGCTGCCTTTTGCCGACGGCGCGGTGATTGATTTGTCCGCCGGCAACATTCCGGCGCAAATGGCGGATTTGATTAGTTTGGAAGCCAATTACCTGCGCCCGACACGAATTGTTTCGCGCCAGGAAAAAGACGGCATTGTGCCGACCGGCGACGGCGATTCGACTTCGGCGGGAACGATTGAACTGGGCGCGCCTCCCGTCAGCAATCCGCCGCTGATTCAAACCTCCGCTTCTTACACCGCCAAAGCCGGCCGTCCGCAGACGGAAGAGTTTTCCGTGCAGGTTGGTTCAGGCCAGACGGTCACTGTCAGCATCAGCGGGGTCAATTTCGCGACGGTTGCCGCGCAAGGCGGCGGGTTTTATAAACTCACGCTTTCGCCGGCGTTGACCGATGCCGGCACTTACACACTGGCGATTACGGCGGTCAGCAACCTGGGCCAAACGGCAACCAAACTGGTTCCGCTGACGGTCTCGCCTTAACTTCAGGAGGGAAGATGACGGAAACACATCGCATCAACAGCCAACTCAAACGCGGTTATCAAGGGCCTGCCTGGCACGGCCCCAGTTTGCGCGAATTGCTGGACGGCGTGACGGCACAACAGGCAGCGGCCAAACCGATTCCCAACGCGCACAGCATTTGGGAATTGGTCAATCACATCATTGCCTGGGAACAGATTGCGAAGGAAAGGCTGGAAGGAAACGCACTGGCGGACATCCCCGATGACGTTAATTTTCCGCCCGTCGCCGACACAGGCGACGCGGTCTGGCAGGCAACGTTGCAATCGCTGGGCGCAAGCAATCAGGCTTTGCGCGACAGCGTCAGGCGAATGGACGATGCCCGGTTGGAAGAGATGGTCGCGGGCGCGGACTATCCGGTGTATGCCTTGTTGCACGGCGTGATTCAGCACGACCTGTATCACGCCGGGCAGATTGCATTGTTGAAAAAAGCGGTTCAGTAACCGGTCAGAATCGGAAACCGACGCCGATGCACAGTTGCAGATTGTGCGTGGTGAAACTGGGCCGTCCGCTGATGTCGCCTTTGCCGTAGCGGATGATCGTGTCGCCCAAATCGAATCGCAAGGCGGTGTGGAGCGAAGGGTAAAACTCCAGCACGCCGCCGACATCCAAAGCGAATTCCGTGTTGCCGGTATTGATCGGAAGTGGAGCGAAGGTTTGAATGCGCGGATCCGGCGTGCCTTCGCCGAAGCGAATAAAGCCTGGGCGCACCTTGCCGAACAGCCCCTTTTTCTTGTCGCGCACGCCGGCTTTGACGCCGAGCAGTCCTTGCAGCCGGCGGCTGTTGATGTAAAGCGGTTCGGAGAAATTGGCGCGCTCTTCGGGAAAGTAGTTGATTTCGCTTTCCAGGCCGATGAAATCCGTCAGATTGAAGGTCAGCCTGCCTCCGAAACCGTTGTCCGTGGCGACGAAGTTCGGAATCGTGATTTGAAGAATGGGATCGTTCAACGGCGACCTGGATTTCAAACGCAGCAACGTGTAATGCGCGCCGAATTCAACTGTCGGCGTTTCGGATTGCGCCAGCGCCTTAGCGGTTGGGAGCACTATCAACAGGGCAGTTGCGAACAAAACACCGGTCAGAATTTTTTTCATAATTTTTCTCCTGCAAAAGTGTTGGAAGTTTTCTTGCCTGCCGTCGCAAAGGGGTGAGAGCGGCTTTTGAAACAACTGCGGACGATTCACGCAATCGTCCTGCCAACAAGCGCGGCCTTTTATTTCCCGAAACTTGCGGCGTTTGCTCAATCTCCGCCGATTCATTTTTCCGAAGTTCGATTCAGATTTTCGTAACGCGCACGGCTTTTCATCGCCTGTTCAGTTCCGAACAGAGACCTGTACACCTTCGCACAGCCTTTCCAACCGAAAGCCGCTAAACCCAACGTTTTCGCCGTGGCGCGGCGTTTGCCGAACGGGCAGGTCGCAAGGAGGAAGAATGGACAGGGAAATCGAGACCTCATACAGAAGAAAACAAATTGCGCGGCGATTCGTGCTGACCGTTGCGTTGATCGGCTTGGCGACGGCGGTGTTCGTCTGGGGGCCGAAGTTGTTGAAAGCCTCCGTTGCCAGAACGCAGATTCGCACGGCGCGCGTGGACGCCGGCCCCATCGAAGCGCAAATCACCGCCACGGGCCGCGTTGTGCCGGAGTTTGAACAGGTGTTGTCTTCGCCGCTCAACGCCCGCGTGTTGAAAGTGCTGAAACGCGAAGGCGCGATCCTGTCAAAAGGCGAACCGATTCTGGAACTCGATCTGAACGAATCGCGGCTGGCCATTGAAAAGATCAACCAACAAATCGAACTCAAACAAAACCAACAAGCCAAAGCCGGACTTGATCT
>CAZRXE010000499.1:0-3946 GCA_964603695.1 uncultured Heliomicrobium sp. | reverse complement strand
CAGACTGAAGTCTGTCCCACTTCTTTGGCGGCCATCTTTTACACTTCCGGTTCGACCGGCGAACCGAAAGGTTTCGCACGCGACCATCGCACCATCCTGCATCGTATCCGCCTGGACACGAACGATGACAGGCTGACGGCGGACGACCGCTTTTCGCTGCTTTTCCAGTGCAGTTACGGCACGTCTGTTTCGGACATTTTCGATGCTTTGCTGAACGGCGGCACGCTGGCGATGTTCGATCCGAACGTGCGCGGATTGGGCGAACTCAGAGACTGGCTGCGGGCGGAGCGAATCAGTTCGCTGCATATTCCCGTGGCGCTGTTTCGGCAGTGGCTGGAAACTTTGAGCGATGACGATTTCTTTCCGGCGTTGCGGCGGTTGCGTCCGGCTGGACAACTTTTTCGTGGCGACCTGGAACGACTGTGGCCGCATTTGCCTGAACACTCGCAAGTCTTCAGCCAACTGGCTTCGAGCGAAACCGTCCTGGTGACGCGAACGGCCTTCACGCGGCGCTCGAAGATTGACACTGAAGTCTTGCACGTCGGCGCGCCCGTCGCCGACACGGAAGTCTTTCTGGTCAACGAAGCCGGACAGCGCGTGACGAACGGCGAACCGGGGCGGATTCACGTCCGCAGCCGCTATCTTTCCAGCGGTTACTGGCGTCGGCCCGACCTGACCGCCGAAGTCTTCCTGCCCGATCCGGCGGGCGGTGACTTTCGTGTCTGCAAAACAGGCGATTGGGGACGCTGGCGCGCGGACGGCAATCTTGAATTTATGGGGCGGCAGGATGCGATGGTCAAAGTGCGCGGCCATCGCGTTGAACTCAGCGAAATCGAAGCCGCCTTGCGCAAACTGCCGGAAGTCCGCGCCGTTGCCGTCACCGCGCGCGACGACGCGCAGGAAGGCAAACGAGTGATCGCTTACGTCGTGCCTGCGCCGAAAGCCTCGCCGACCGTCAGCGCATTGCGCGCGGCGCTGGCCGCTTCGTTACCGGAGCATTCGATTCCGTCGGCGTTCGTGATGCTGGCGGAATTGCCTTTGCTGCCGAACGGCAAACTTGATGCGCAGGCATTGCCCGCGCCGGAACGTTCGCGGCCTGCGTTGGAAACGCCTTTCGTTGCGCCGCGCACGCCGGACGAAGCGTTGCTGGCCGCCATCTGGTCTGAAGTGCTGGAAATGGACGGCATTGGCGTCAACGATCATTTTTTGGAATTGGGCGGCAATTCGCTGCGAGCAATGCGAATTTGCGTACGCGCCAGCCGGGCGCTGGGTGTGGAGCTGCCGCCGCGTTTGTTATTCGACGCGCCGACCATTACGCAAATGGCCCTGGGAGCGCGGGCATCCCTGCCCGCGACCGAGCGGGCGGAGACGCCCGCGCTCCCAGGAGTGCTTTCCTTCGCGCAGCAGCGTTTGTGGATGGTGGATCGGTTGTTGCCCGGCAGCACTGTTTACAACGTCGCGCGAATGTACAGGCTGACGGGCGCGCTGGATGTCGAGGCGTTGGAAAAGAGTTTGAACTGGATCGTCGCGCGCCACACCACGCTGCGTACAACCTTTGCCTTTTCCGACGGCGAGCCTAGGCAAATCGTTCAGCCCGCGCGGCAAATTGAATTGCCGGTGGCTGATCTCAGTTCTTTGCCCGACGCCGAAACCGAAGCCGCGCGGCTGGCCGATGTGGAAAGCAAGCAGCCTTTTGATTTGACGCGCGACTTGATGATTCGCGCGCGTTTGCTGCGCCTTAGCCCAAACGAACATTGGCTGATTGTCGTCAAACATCACATCGCCACGGACGGTTGGTCGGCCAATATTTTGTGGCGCGAAATGGCTGTTTGTTACGAAGCCTTCGCCGCCGGGCGCACGCCGGACTTGCCGCCGTTGACTTTGGATTACGCGGCTTATTCCGCCCGGCAACGGGAACAGTGGGCGAGCGGTGCGTTGCAAACGCGATTGGATTACTGGCGGCAGAAACTGGTCGGCATGCCGCCGCTGTTGGAGTTGCCCGCCGACCGGCCACGCCCCGCCGAACGCACTTTTCGCGGCGCAATCCTGACGGTCGAATTTCCGTCCGTGCTCGTGACTGACTTGAAAGGTTGGTTGCGGCGCGAACGGCTGACTTTGTATTGGGGTTTGCTGACGGCGTTCAAAATCTTGCTGCTGCGTCACACCGGGCAGGAGGATTTGACGGTCGGCACGCCTGCCGCCGGGCGACCTCATCCCGCGCTTGAAAACGTTCTCGGCTGTTTTCTCAACGATCTGGTTTTGCGCACGCAATTGAACGCCGAATTGACCGTGCGCGAGGCGCTGGCGCGCGTTCGGCAAACTGCCCTGGAAGCTTTTGCCAATCAGGACGCGCCGTTTGAAGCCGTACTCGAAGCCGTGCAGCCGGAACGCAGTCGCAGCCGCGCGCCGCTGTTTCAGGTAATGTTTAATTTGCTGACGCTGCCGCCTTTCGATAAACGATTCGGCAACCTGGAAGCCAAACGCATCCTGCTGGACAACCAAACGGCCAAACTCGATCTGGCTTTTGCTTTGCGCGAATCGCCGGAGGCGCTGACGGGTTATTTTGAATACAACTGCGATTTGTTCGACGAAGCGACGATCCGCCGCCTGTTCGCGCATTACCTGAATTTGCTTCAAGCGATGATGGACGATTCGTCGCGGCGCATAGGTGAATTGCAGATGCTGGACCAAGCCGAACGCGAAACTTTGCTGGCGGAATGGAACGCTACGACGACGGCTTATCCGCGCGAGCAGTGCATTCATCAACTGTTTGAAGCGCAAGCCGCGCGCACGCCGGACGCGATTGCGTTGATTGCAGGCGCGCAGCGGATGACTTACGCCGAATTGAATCAGCGCGCCGACGTTCTGGCGCAACGCTTGCGCGCATTCGGACTCAAGCCGGACACAGTCATCGGTGTGCTGCTCGAACGTTCGCCGGAAATGGTCATCGTCTGGCTGGCGATTCTGAAAGCGGGCGGCGCTTATTTGCCGCTAGATCCAAACGAAGCGCCGGCGCGTTTGCGGCAAATGCTGACCGATGCGCAATCGCCATTGATTGTGACTGAACAAAAATTTCGCGGCGGTTTGGTTGATTTGGTGGCGCGTGTTTGGTGTTTGGATGGCAGTAATGAGAGTGATGGGAAGGAGATAGAAGTAGATTTCGGCGGGGCGCTGTCTTCGGAGAATCTGGCTTATGTAATGTACACCTCCGGTTCGACAGGCCGGCCCAAAGGCGTCGCCGTTCCGCATCGCGCGGTGGTGCGGCTGGTGCGCGACACGAACTACATACAACTCGGCGCGGACGATTGTCTGGCGCAGGTTTCGCACGTGGCTTTCGACGCGGCGACTTTTGAAGTTTGGGGCGCGTTGCTCAACGGCGCGCGTTTGGTGTTGATCGCGCAGGAAACACTGCTTTCGCCGAAACAGCTTGCGCGGCAATTGCGGGAACAGAACATCACCACTCTGTTTCTGACGACGGCATTGTTCAATCTGACGGCGAAAACAGAGCCGACGGCTTTCAGCACTTTGCGCAACTTGCTTTTCGGCGGCGAAGCTTGTGACCCGGCTTGTGTGCGCGCGGTGCTGGAACACGGCGCGCCGCAACGTTTGCTGCACGTTTACGGCCCGACCGAAAGCACCACGTTTGCCACCTGGCATTTGGTCGAAACAGTACCACCGGATGCCGTCACCGTGCCGATTGGCCGCGCACTCTCGAACACAAAGCTTTATGTTTTGGATTCGCAGTTTCAGCCCGTCCCGGTAGGCGTGACGGGCGAACTCTTCATCGGCGGCGACGGTTTGGCGCGCGAATATTTGGGGCAGCCGGAATTGACGGCGGAGAAGTTTCTTTCGATTGCGGATTGCGGATTTCGGGGTGGGGGGTAGCGCGGCAAAAAAAAAAGTTGGACAAACCAAAAAGAGAGCCACCAAAAAAAACCAAAACCCA
>CAZRXE010000498.1:0-2513 GCA_964603695.1 uncultured Heliomicrobium sp. | reverse complement strand
CCGTGTGCGCCTTGGTGTTGATGGCGCTAACCACCGCCATAATGGTGCGCGATTCGCAACTGGCTAAACAGAATTTGCTCGGCGGCGCGGTTGAACTGGCAACTACGCGAGTTATTCCAAGTAACACAATCCTGGAAGCTCCGATGCGGGTGGAGGTTTTACGTTACTTTCTTGAGGTACTTCCGGCGGACGGAAAGGCCACCACACGGGTTACCGGAATGACGCCTTTGGCATCGGGAAGCCGATTCAAGTTTCATTTCAAACCCAGACAGAATGGATATTTTTACCTGCTGGCGCTGGGTAAAAACGGTAAGTTACAGACTTTCCTGACCGAACGTCCGATGCCGGCTTCGGGAGTAACAACCAACAGAAGCGTTGCCGACGGCGATTACCAGTTTCCGGACGCGGGGCAATATTTCATGCTACCGCGCGATGCCGAAACTGCACCTTTTACGATTATTTTTTCCCAGGAGCCGCTGAAAACTCCTGGCTTTCTGACAATGCAATCGGGCCACGAACTGACTGACACTGAATTACAAGAGTTGGCCGAATTGCGAAAACGAAGCTCCTCTACTTCTCCGAATCTCGTTGCTCTCGTGGATGATAATCAACCTGTCGTGGCCGTACAGATTCTGGCCGCGCGTGACAAAAGCGAACCGCTGGTCTTCGATATTTCAGTCAAACGAAAATAAGGTAAGACCGCTGCTCGCTTTGTGACGGATGATTTAACAACGGAGCGCAGCGAAAAAAATGAATACATCTAAAGGAACTATCAAAGTAAGCAAGTCAGGCAAATTAGGTAAGTTGGGATGGATTACTGGTGTTTTAATTACTCTGGCCGTCGGTTTCAATTCGGCGCGAAGTCAGGTCGTCCTGGTTCAAAGCAAACCCCAGGCGGCGCGTTCCGCCGGCAAGCCCAAAGTCAGACCCAAAGTGAAAATGGCGGCCAAGCCGCTTAAACCGTCCGCTCCGCCCGCGCGGGTCGAGTCGTCGCGGGCAGCGGAATTGCCTTTCATTCCAAAAGCGATGCCGGCAATGATGAGTTTTGCCGTCACGCCGCCGCCTTCATTCAAAGTTGAAACGGCGGAAGCCCCGGCCAAAATAACTGTCTGGCCGGAATTGCTCGGTTATGAATTTGACGTGATCGCCGTGAACGATCACGGACGCGAACGCGAACGCCGTCGGGAACGCGCGCGGTTCTATTTAGAAGGACTGAAAGGCGGCCTCAACCTGGAAATGGTAGAAGTGCCCGCCGGAATGTTTCTGATGGGAAGCAACGACGCCCAGCTTGCAAAAGCGGAGATCAGCTTTTCGCGCGGATCGAGCAGGGAAAACAAAGTGGAGATCAACGCTCGGTTGCGAACAGAAGCGCCGCAACGGATGGTGAAAGTCAGCGGCCTTTTCATGAGCAAGTACGAAGTCACGCAGGCGCAATGGCGCGCCGTGGCCGGCTTGCCCAAAATCAATATGGAATTGATGAGCGACCCCTCGCAATTCAAGGGCGGTAACCGTCCCGTCGAACAGGTTAGTTGGGAAGAGGCAATTGAATTTTGCGAGCGGTTATCGCGCGCCACTGGGCGCCGTTATCGCCTGCCCACTGAAGCTGAATGGGAGTATGCCGCTCGCGCCGGAACCAATTCGGCGTTCAGCATGGGCGATAACATTTCGCCGGAACTGGTCAATTACCACGGCAAACAACCTTATGGTTCGGCCTCTAAGGATTCGCCCCGCCAACATACTGTGGCGGTCGGCGGTTTGGGCGTCGCCAACGCTTTCGGCTTATACGATATGCACGGCAACGTGTGGGAATGGTGTCTTGATTCCTGGCACAACACTTACACCGGTGCCCCCACCGACAGCAGCGCGTGGGAGGAAGACGGCGCGAAAGGGATTCACGTTCTGCGCGGCGGTGCCTGGGATAGTTCGGCGGGCGAATGCCGCTCCACCGGACGACGCCAGGCTGCGTTTTCCCTGCGACTGAACAGCATAGGCTTCCGCGTGGTGGCCGAACCGGACGTGATCGTCGCCAGCAAGTAATCGGGATCTTTCGGTTGTGGGAATCGTCAAAGAACCTGAATCGTCGGTCGTGAGTCCGGTAGTTCATACCACGCCCATTTAAGAATTTCAGGTTCAGGGTAGACTAGGGTTGGCAGTGAGTCAGGTAATTCATACCACGCCAACTTGAGAGTATCAGGTTGATTCCCAGATTCTCCCCAAGTACCGGGGAGTAGGTCATTGCGGCTGCCGCCTACGGTGCCCAGGGCGGCAACCGCAATTGATCTTAAAAGCCCAATTTAAGAAAGCCTATCTTGAGAAAGATGTCCCGCCTGCCGATAATATCCGCCGTGAACACCATCGAAATCATCATCAACGGCGAACCTCGCGAAATTGCCGCCCAATCGAAAGTCACTGACCTGGTTTCCCTGCTCGACCTGACAGCCCAACGGCTGGCCATAGAACTAAATCTTTCCATACTGCCGCGCGCAGCCTGGGCCGAGACAACATTACAAACC
>CAZRXE010000497.1:0-1942 GCA_964603695.1 uncultured Heliomicrobium sp. | reverse complement strand
AGCCTCGTATTGACCGCTTTTGACGTATTCAGTGCCCAGTAACTCTAATGCGTCGAAGTAGTCCGGGAAAATCTCCACGGCTTTCTTCAGAGAACTAATGGCCTGATCCGTCTTGTTGCCTTTTAAATTATTTGACCCGCGCTCGTACTCATTTCGCGCGGCTTTGGGAACATCCTGGGCAAATACCGGAGCAGTCGCCGTCGGCGGTCCTTCACCTTTTTTGTATTTAAGAATGAATTCAACCGGCCAAACCTCGGATCCCCCCCCCATTTTTCTAAGCCCCTGCAATTCCAATGATTGCGACTGCTCTTCGTAAGAAGTGCCGGTTGTTTCAATGCGGATGGTGTAACGCCCCTGCTTGACTTTTTCCACCCGGAATCCGCCAGGACCGACAAAGGCGGTGTAAATGGTCTGAAAATTTTCGTCAATTACAGTTACTCGTACATCAGTAACTATCTGGCCTGCTTTGTTGCGAACCATTCCAATAATGGTAAATGTTGTCGCTTGTGGAAAGGCGAACGTCCGACTGGAATGTCGTGGCAAGGCTATTGACGCTGCGACGTGTACGATAAAAACCACTGTAATCAGTAGAACTGAGCGGGACGGTTTAACTAAGATGTAAGGTGTTTTCATAATAAAACCTCATCCTGAATTTCACTGTGACATCAGCCGTCGGCTTTCCAAATCGGCCACGAATTGCTGGTGTTCCGCCGAAGCCAGCCCTTTCTGCAAACAGCGCAACACTTGCGCCAAATCGTCCTGCAACAACGCGGGCACATCCAGCCAAAGACCCGGAAAAACGCGGCTACGCACAATGCCTTGTTCATCAGCAGGTAGGAGTTCACCGGCGTCTGTTTCCAAACTGAACCATTGCACCTGTGCGTCGAAGGTCGCCCAAACAATGTATTCGCGAACGCCGTTGCGGCGATAGACCGTCAGTTTTTCGTGTAGGTCGTGCGCAGCGTTGCTGGCGGCAATTTCCACGACCAATTCCGGTGCGCCTTCCAGATAATCGTCTTGGCTGATTATTGCCTGCCCGCCGTAAGCTTCTTCAATGCGCAAATCAGCATCCGGCTGAGGCTCATTTTTTTCGTCCAACCGCACTGTCGCGTTGTTGGCGCAGCGAACTCCGGGCGTGAGGGCACGATAAACTCCCAACCAGGTAATTAGCGCACAGTCAGGCTCTCCGTGGCTTTTTCTGCGAACGGGTGACGGCACATAGACCTTTCCTTCAATCAATTCCGCTTTTCTTACACGGGGCATGGCGTGGTAACGACTCTCGAACTCATCGCGTGTCAGAGAATCTCCTTGTTCCAGAGGGGGAAGCGGAGCTTTCGCGAATTTCGTCATTGTTGACATCACTCAATATCCTTTCTAGCAAAACCTATTCTGGCGTGGACGGCTTTGCCGGATTGCTAATTGCCTTTTTGTTTATCGGCGGGCGCATTGATTTTTAGTAACTGCTGCCTGTCGCTGAATGAGCGCCGCGAGCAGCCGGCGAAATGCTTCGTCGCTGCCGTATCCTAGCCTGCCATCCCAATTCGTCTAGCCTTCGTGAATCAATAGGGTGCTTTTTTTGGAAGGTTATAAAGCGCGGTCATTTTAGCAACGAGTCTGAGCCAGTGCTATGGAAATCAAGAAAAAGGTGCATCCGCGGAGCCGTCAATCCGCAGATGCGTTTGGGCGATCAATTTTCTTGGAATAAAGAAGCTTTTTACTTGGCTGCTCTCGGCATTGCCTTCAAGTATCGTCCGGCAAAGGTCAAAAACGTAGGCCAATTCGGCCCCGGCGTATGACCGCCGCTATGTTGGCGGAAAGTGATGTCGCCCTCCATCAAGCCGGTTTCAATGGGCGGAAACTCCATCGTGCCCATGTCTTTTTTGCCCAGCAGTTTGTACACCGGCCCGGCGTGCGCCGCAGCCAGAAACATGCCTTTGGCGTC
>CAZRXE010000496.1:0-2387 GCA_964603695.1 uncultured Heliomicrobium sp. | reverse complement strand
GCTTTCAGCAGCAGGGATTGAGCCGCTTCCGGTTCAACTCGGCGTTACAAACCACCATTTCCAGAGGCTGTTAAATTATGCTCCGTACTTTCAAGTTTCAGTTTGCCGTCTTCACCTTCAGCGTGTTGGCGGCTTTTCTTTTGTCCGTCAATGTTCTGGCGCAAACCAATATCAAGCTGGTCGGCCAGATCAAACCCTTCGATGTGAACAACCGTTACGCGGACGTTTGGGGAGAAGGAAATTACGCTTATGTCGGTTCTTTCAACGGCAGCGGCTTGATGATCTTCGACATTTCCACGCCCAGCGCGCCGCGCCTGGTAGGCAATTACGATCCACCGGGAGGCGAACGCTTTCAGGACGTGATGGTCGTCAACGGCATAGGCTATTTTTCCAGCGACGGTCGTCTTTCCGGCGAAGCCAGCGGCGGCGTTCACATCGTGGATGTGCGCAATCCGGCCAATCCTGTTTTGCTTGGCAAAGTGACCACCGCGCAGCGCGGATTCCTGAACGTGCATGAATTGTTCGCCACCGCCGACGGCGTGCTTTACGAAGCTGATTCGCGGACGAACGTCATCAAGGTTTTCGACGTTCGCGATCCGCGCAATCCGGCGTTTTTGTGGGACGTGCAAACCACCGACACACGCTTCATTCACGCAGTGATTGCCGTCAACGGCAGATTGTTCACTTCCGGTTGGAGCGGCAAGACCGACATTTACGACGTGAGGAACGTGTTCACGGAACAGCCAAAATTGCTCGGCGCGGTGGATTCCGGCGCGAATTCGCATGCCAGTTGGCCCAGCAACGACGGCAAACTGCTGGCCAGCGCGCGCGAAACCGCCAATGGCGACGTGCGATTGTTTGACATCTCGAACCCGGCCAGTCCTGTGCAGCTTGCCGCCATCACGGCGCAATCGTTGGGGCTGGATTCTTTCAGCGCGCACAATCCCTACATCATCGGCAACCTGTTGATCGTGTCCTGGTATCAAGCGGGCGTCGTCGTGCTTGACATCAGCGACCCGCGCCAGCCGCGATTGACAGGCGTTTACGACACGTTTCCGGCGGCGACCGCCAACGGCTTTGACGGTTGCTGGGGGGTGTGCCCGTTTCTGGGGCTGGATCGAATGCTGCTCAGCGATTTGGACGGCGGACTGTTCATCGTGGACGCCACCGCCGCGCAAGTCGGGCCGCGAACCGTCTCGGCGGCCAGCTATAGTTTTTCGGCCATCGCGCGCAAATCCATTGTTTCGGCGTTCGGATCGAATTTGGCCGCTTCGGCAACCGTTGCCGTGACGAGTCCGCTGCCGACTTCGCTGGCCGGAGCAAGTGTTACGGTGCAGGATTTCAAAGGCGTCGAACGGCTCGCGCCGCTCTTTTACGTTTCGCCCAGCCAGGTCAATTACGAAATTCCTCCGGGAACCGCGCCCGGCCCGGCGCTGATTAAATTCAGCAACGGCGGCCAGACCGTCACCGGTTCAACGATTGTCGCGATCAGCGCGCCCGCGCTTTTCACCCAGGACGGCAGCGGAACCGGCGCGGCGGTGGCGCTCGATGCAGTTACCTTCGCGCGCGGCCCATTCAATTCCACCGCCGGCAACGGTCAGCCGAATGTCATTGCGGTCTTTGGCTCAGGGTTGGGCGAAGACGCCACGGACATCGCCGGAAACGTCGCCGCAGGCGTTCAAGCGACCATTGACGGCCAACCGGTGACT
Organism: uncultured Heliomicrobium sp.; assembly: GCA_964603695.1. Taxonomy (GTDB): domain Bacteria; phylum Acidobacteriota; class Blastocatellia; order RBC074; family RBC074; genus RBC074. The sequence continues at coordinate 678 of CAZRXE010000496.1, read as the reverse complement.
GTCAGTTACGCCGGTCAAGCGCCGGGCTTTGTCGGATTGAATCAGTTGAACATTGTTTTTCCGGCAGGCATTTCTTCCGGAATTCATAAATTGGTCGTCAACCGCAACGGCTTTGCCAGCAATTCAGTCAACATCGCCATTCGATAAAGCCGGGTTGGCCGGGAAAATTTTCCGGCGATGATACGCATTCATAGTGCTTCTCGCTTTGCTTCATGAAGTCGGTCAATTTCACGAAACAACGGAGGCACTATGAAAGCAATTCACCGCTTTATCGCAGTAGTTTGGCTGATTGCCGGGTTGGTTGGCGGCATTGCCGCGCAAATTCCCGACAAGCCCTGGACGGAATGGTCTGAACGCGAAGTGCGCAAAGTGTTGGATGATTCGCCCTGGGCGAAATCGCAAAGCCGAGGCGAGGCCGTCGAACGACATTCCACGCCGCTGACGCCGAATGATTTGCGAGGTGCCGATTTGCTGAGCTTGTCGTCCGTCGCCACCGCCAAGCTGTACGCGCGATTTCTTTCCGCCCAACCCACGCGCCAGGCTTTTGCGCGGCTGGTTGAGTTGAAACAAAAGTCCGCCGACCCGGAACTCCGAAAGCAATTGCAAAGCTTCGTGGATCGGAAATTCGACGATTGGATCGTCATCTCCGTGGACTACGAAACCAGCGGAAAAGACACC
>CAZRXE010000495.1:0-4752 GCA_964603695.1 uncultured Heliomicrobium sp. | reverse complement strand
CATGCCGCCGTAAGGCTGCGCAACGTAAATCACCGGCAGGTTCAGATTCGGAAAGATGTCCACCGGCATTCGCGTCAACGCCAAACCGGAGCCGAGCGCCAAGCCGATGACTAAAACAAGAATCGTGAAAGGGCGACGGAGCGCGGTGTTAATCAGCCACATAGTTCAATGTCTATCAGTAAAGTTCTTCTTCGTTGATGACTGATGCTGTCCGCGCGTCTTCATTCATCAATCGCTTGCGGGACGAAAACATGGGGCCGCGTGCAGGTTGTGGCGCAGCGAATTGTGCAAGCCCAAGCGGAACCTTGATGTCGTCGAAAATAGCCTCCATTCCGCCACGCATAAAATAGGTTTCATGCCAAAAGCCTGTTCCTCCCGAATCGCGCAAAAATGCCTGCCACCATTTCTGATGCGGCATCTGTCGCGACCATTTTTCAAGGGCGTCAAAATCGCGCCAATACTGCCGCATGCCAATATGCGGCGGGAATAGACCGTAGATGATTTGTTCGTGTACAAGTAATCCGTCAGGCTTTTCATCAACGGCTTTTTGAATCAACGGTCCCAGTCGAGCAACCGTCAGCAAGCCTCGCAGCGAGTTCACACGCATTCCCAGATAAATCACAACCAGGTCGGGATAAGTTGAGAGATCAACAGTACGCCGGTCTACCTTTGTCTTCATCAGATGGTCTCCAGGTTCAGGTAAAAAAAGTGCTTTTATTTGGCGCGGGTTGTCAGTTTCAAAAACGGAAGCAAATCGCCTTGTAATCGTGCGGCCACGAGCAGCGCGCGCCAGACCGCCAGTCTCGCGACGGCGTCTTCCATTTCGGCCTGTGTTTGCAAGCGTTGCGCGTCGGCAACTTCCACGACGTTGGTCAAACCGTATTCGTAACGAACCCGCGCGCGGCTCAGCGTTTCGCGCGCGGCTTTGACCTGGATTTCGGTGTTGACGGCAATCTTGCGCGCGGATTCGATTAGAATCGTCGCGCGTTTGTCCTGGGTCTTCAGCGTGTTTATGACTTGATCGTAGTGTGCTTGTTCGGCGGCGATATTATTGGTTTCGGCTTTACGGCGAGCGCGCAGACCGAAGAAATCCATTACAGGAAAGGTGACCGTCAAACCGGTCGCCCAGTTGAAGGTGTCAGGATAAAAGCCTCTGCTTTCGCGAAAAGTGCCGTCCAGCCACGCGCCGGTGCCGCGTCCGTAAACTGCGGTTTGCCAGTTGAAGCGCGGAAACCAGGTTTGTTGCAAGACTTTGTCGCGGGCTTTGGCGGCATCAATCGAGGCGGTTTGCGCCAACGCCAGTGGGTGCAAAGCGAGATTGACGGAAGGCGGCGGTTCCGTCGGCGGTAGCGCCAGCAGCGGCCCGGCTTCGATGGCGATGTTTTCGCTCGTCTGACCGACGGCGTCGGCCAGATTGGCGCGGGCCAGTTCGGCGGTTTGTTGCGCCTGAATCAATTGGTTGTTGGCGGCGGCAAGTTCCGCTTCGGCGCGCGAGACATCTACGCCGGGGCGCAATTGATTTTCGACCAGCACGCGGACAGCTTTGGAGAAAGTCTCCGCCCGCTCAACGTTGGCCTGAGCAGCGCGAACGGTTTGTTCGGCGGCGAGCAACGTCAGGAAGGCGTCGGCTGCGGCTGCGGCTGCATCCAGTTGCGTGACGGTTTCAGCCAGCGCCGCTTGTTTGCTTTGCGTTTTGGCCAGTTCGACGCCGGCTTTGCGCAAACCGAAATCAAACGGCTCCCAGGAAAACAGCAATCCGGCGGCGCTGCCCCAGGCGCTGTCGAGTGTGCGTGCGCCCAAATCCGGCCCGGAGATTGAAGGCAAAGTAGATTGCGGCAAGAGCAGGCCAAAAACGTTGTTGCGCGTGGCCCGGTTTTCCTGAAACAGCAAGTCAGCGCGCGGCAACAGACTGGTGCGCGCCAATTCAACGCCCGCTTCGGCGGATTGCTTTTGAGCTTGCGCGGCGCGGATGGCAGGATAATTTTTCAGCGCCAGTTCGACCGCTTGCTCAAGCGTCAAAGGGGACTTTTGTGGTGGCGTTTGGGCCGGTACCGTCACCTGCGCAAAACACAGCAGAACCAGCGACAAGAAAATGAAGGGGGCCTTGATTGTCTTCATTGTTTGGACGGACGAAAAACAAAGGTGGTTCAGTCGGTTTGAATGGAGAAAGCCGCGCGCTGATGGCCTCGCAGTTTGGCCATGAAGTTAAGCAAGCGTTTTTGCCAGCCGTACTTTCGATTCAGCAAGTCATCGGCGTGGCGAGCTTCGCGGTCATTCAATCTTCGCGCGGTGGCGTCAATCCAATCGCCTTTCAAATTACCGCGAATGTCGCAAGGCGCTATGCGCACGCGAGGATTATTTTGTAGACGTTTGACCTTGAAGGAATGCGCGACGGTGTAGAAATACAGCACGCCGTCGCCTTCCGCGAACCACAACGGCGTGCGTATGGCTTCGCCGGTTTTGCGATAACTTTCCAGGTTCAAGTAGTTTTGATTGGCAAACTGCGCCAGCTTATCGCCGCTCATTATTTTTCCTCTTTTTATATTTGGATCGGCGCTTGTCATCAACGCCAAAGGCATTTGCGAGGCATCGTAGCATTTGTTCAGGTCGCGTGCTATAACGCGCCGCGCTCACCATCAAATTTCAAAACACTTCAGGGGATTTCGGAAATGAAGCAAAAAATGATCTGGCTTTGCCTGTCGGCACTTTTGCTCTGCGGCGCACAACCAGTTGCCGGAAAGAAGCAAGCGATTTCCATTTTGATTGCCGGAGGAACTTTGATTGACGGCACGGGTGCGCGACGACGCGCGGCGGATGTGCGCATCGCCGGCGACCGAATCACTCAAATCGGCAAACTGAAGCCGTTGCCGGGCGAGCGCGTGATTGACGCCAAAGGCTTGATCGTCGCGCCGGGCTTTGTGGACGTTCACAACCATTCCGAACGCGGCCTGCTCAACGAGCCAGCAGCGAAAAGTCAGATTTTGCAAGGCATCACCACGTTGGCCGTCGGCCCGGACGGCGGTTCGCCGTTTCCGATTGCGGAGTATTTGAGCCGATTGGAAGCACAGCACACGGCGGTCAATGTCACGGCTTTCGTCGGTCACGCGACGGTGCGGCAACGCGTGATGGGACAGGATTTCAAGCGCGCGGCGACCGAAAGCGAAATCGCCAAGATGGCCGAATTGGTGGAGCAGGCTATGCGCGAAGGCGCTGTCGGGCTTTCGACCGGTTTGGAATACGACATAGGCAATCCGGCGACGACTGAAGAGGTGATTGCGCTGGCCCGCGTGGCGGCGCGACACGGCGGAATTTATATGAGCCACATCCGCGACGAATCCGATCTGGCGTTTGACGCTTTTCGCGAAGCCATACGCATCGGGCGCGAAGCCAAACTGCCGGTGCAGATTTCGCACATCAAACTCGGCACGGTCGGTGTCTGGAACAAAGCCTCGGAAGCAGTGAAGCTGATCGAATCGGCGCGGCGAGAAGGTTTGGACATTACGGCGGATTGTTATCCTTACGACGCCTGGGGTTCGACCATTACGGTGCTGGTTCCGAGCCGCAAACACGATGATCCGGCGATGGTCAAAAAAGGTTTGGAAGACGTAGGCGGCGGCGGCAACGTGCTGATTACGAGTTGTTCGGCGCATCGCGATTACGAAGGCAAAACGCTTGATGAAATTGCGAAAGCGAACCACAAATCGGCGGTTGACGCTTACATTCAGATCGTCAAAGACGGCGGCGCGGGCGTGGTTTGCAAATCCATGATTGAAGCGGACATCAAGACGTTCTACCAACAGCCGTGGGTGATGGTGGCCAGCGACGGCGGCATAGGCGGCAGGCATCCGCGCGGTGCGGGAACGTTTCCGCGCGTACTGGGACGTTATGTGCGCGAATTGAACTGGCTTGGCCTGGAAGAAGCGATTCGCAAGATGACTTCGTTTCCGGCGCGGCGATTGGGTTTGACGAATCGCGGCTTGCTCAAACCCGGATTCAAAGCGGACATAGTTCTGTTTGATCCAGACAAGGTGATTGACCGGTCAACCATGACTCAGCCAGCGCTCGAACCAACAGGCGTTTTGTATGTGTTTGTGAATGGGGAATTGGCGCTGAAGGAAGGGAAGCTAGCGGAAGAACTTCCCGGTGCAATCTTGCGGCGCGGCGCGGAAACGAAACGGGGGAAGTAAGTTTCCTGCCGTAATTTCAAGCGTAGCCTTTGTCGCGAAACACCAGCAGGTAAAGTCCCGCGCCGATGAACGGAATCGCCAGGATGATGACCAGCAGAACAATTTTCGTCGCCCAGTCGCGCCTTGAATTCATCACATCGCTGATCGCGAAAATATCCAAGATCACTACAACCAACCACAGTAGCGTTCCCATAACTCAATCCTCCGAAATTTTGATTTTTGCTTTTTTGGTGACGTGGTCTTCAGCTTTCGTCAGGCAGCCTTACGAAGCCGCCGCGCGTTCAGGTTCCGAATACTTTCCTGAGTAAACTCTCAGCCGCCGAGCTTCGACCGAACGAGTTGATTGACGACTTTGCCGTCAACGGTTTGCCCGGCAACTTTGGCCATCACGGCTTTCATTACGTTGCCGAGGTCTTTCATCGAACTCGCGCCCATTTCGGCGACGGTCGCTTCCACAATTTTGGCCAACTCTGCTTCGTCTATGGCTTGTGGCAGATAGACTTCAATGAATTTGATTTCGGCGGCTTCTTTTTCTGCCAGTTCAGGGCGACCGCCTTGCTGATAT
>CAZRXE010000494.1:0-2666 GCA_964603695.1 uncultured Heliomicrobium sp. | reverse complement strand
GGGTCTCAGGTCGCGCGAGCGTTGGGCTTCGAGGTCATTGCCTTTATCAGCGCCTGCTTCAACCCGGTATGAAGTTTTCCTCGGACGGTGTTCTCGATGGCTGTCTCCAGCGCGCTGCGCGAGCCAATCAGCACTACCATTTGCTGCCCGCGTGTGAGCGCCGTGTAAAGCAGTTCACGGCTGAGCATCGGATACTGGGTTTCGTGAATTGGAATGATGACGAATGGATATTCGCTCCCCTGACTTCGATGGACTGAAATGGCGAATCCGTGCGTGAGTTGAAAGAGTGATGTGCGCGAATAGATCACCTCTCTTTCGCCAAACTTGACCGTCACGCCATCGCTTGTTGCATCCTGAACACTGCCGCACTGGCCGTTGAAGACATTGAGCCGATAGTTGTTCTTCGTATGCAGCACGCGGTCACCCGGCAAAAATGGATGTGCGTATGTGGAAGGCTCAAGATCAGAAATGCGCAGCCCCATCTGAATTTGTTTGTTGAGCAAGATTGTGCCAAGCAAGCCTCCATGTTTGGGAGTCAGCACCTGGATATTTTGATTCGGATCGGCTCCACAGCGGGCGGGCAAACTTTTTGTTACAGCTTTGACAATCAGCCGCCCAATTTCAGTGGCGGTCTCAGCCTCGATAAAATAACAGTCGCTCTTTATTTCTCCCGGCACCGGCAGATCAGGCACGCATCCCTCTTTGATTGCTTCAGCAGCATCAATGATGCGGCTTCCATTCGCCTGCCGGTAATTTGTGCGCAACTCAACGGCTGGAATCATTCCGCTCTCGATCAGATCGAACAGCACCTGGCCTGCGCCAATCGAAGGAAGCTGATTGACATCACCCACGAGAATCAGCTTGGTTGATGGTGAGCAAGCTTTGACCAGGCGCGCCATCAGAAAAACGTCAATCATCGAGGCTTCATCAACGATGATGACGTCTGACACAGGGAAAATGTAATTCCAAATTGAACGAGCCTCTGGGCGATTTGTGCGAAGCATTCGATGGAGAGTATGCGCCGGATGTCCCGTTACCTCTTTCAATCGTTGCGCGGCTCTACCAGTTGGCGCAGCAAGTCGCACCCGGTATCCGGCTTGCACCAATATATCGAGTAAGGCTTTTATCGTTGCGGTCTTTCCGGTTCCCGGAGCGCCGGTAAGAATTGAGACTGGAGCATTCGCGACAAAACGGATTGCACCCCACTGTTCATCAGAAAGATCACTTGCTGAGGCTTTAACGAGCTGACTGAGCCGGGCGGAATTGATCACGCGCACTTGACGGCTAATGCCAGACAAACCCTTGGCAATAGTCTCCTCAGCATTAGCGCACTGCGTAAGCGCAACGTGAGTGTCTGTAAGGTGAACCCGACGGTGGGATTGTAGATTCTGGAGCGAGCCGAGGATTTCTTCCGGCGACGATTTGCTGGTGCCAAGCTCGACCTCAGCGCGCGCTATAAGTAATTCCAGTGAGAGACAAGTATGCCCTTCACGTAATGACTGATTGAGGATATGAAGGAGTGATTCATCAAATACCGTGAGCTTGCGACGCTTGAGCCGAGGCAGAAACCACCTGGCGAATTCGGATTGGCGAATCTGCATTATGCAGTGCGCCGTAATCCATCCAATAATGGCGACAACACTACGTCGTAATTGAATCCGCATACTGAATTCACCTCCACACGTTTGAGATCTACAGAGATGCTGTTTGTCAGCCGCACTGTTTTCGTGTGGTCAGTAGGCGGAAGGAATCGGAGAGTGGTTGGATCGCTATTGTTTAACTTCGGCTCATCGGTCGCTGTTGGATCGAGGCTGCCTTCGAGCCGTCTCCTGCTGCACGAGATTCCAGATCAAGTCCTTCTTTTCTTCGGGTTGATCGAGGTCTTTCAGAACCAGGAGATCGTTGCTGGTTGTGTAAAGGATCACATCACCAAGATTGAAAAGCCGCTGAATCAATTCCTGTCTAACTTTGATTGATCGCACTGAGCCGAGTTGAACAATCTCTTCACGCTTGATCAACAAACCCCACCGGGCTTGTGCATCGGTTTCGCTAATCAGGTAATTCGTGTTGAGCATCTCAAGATGCAAGTAACCGAATATACCGAGAAGGGCGAGTCCAACGATTACGCCAATGAGAGGTACGCGGAAGTCAATATCTATAAACCTCGGAGAGAAAGCATAGGCGATGATGACGCCGCAGACGGAAAGAGCTGCGATTGAAAGCGAAATCGCGTAATAGACGATCATTGATCGGGTCTGCGGCTTCTCCACTAATGCATCTGAATGTTTCATAGCTCCCTCCGCGATGAATCTAATCCGCTGAGTTCATTCTTGGGGGATTGTGGCGTCGCGCTCGGTCATATTACAGGCCCGGCCAGCCTGGAGGATCAATCGAAGGTGTCTCGGCATCAACGGCACTGATCGTTTTCAGAAGTAGGCCAAGTTCTTCCTCAAATTCCCGATCCAGCGTTTCCCGTTCGGCGCACTCTTTTTCAAGAAAGAGTTCGTGCTGCAGGTTGGCGAATTCGTATTCGGCTTGGGTCAATCGTCCGATCTCGATTTCGCCGAAATCTGTTTCAAAGTCTGCTCGTTGATCTAATGCTTTCTGGGCGTCATTCATCTCTTTCATAAGCCTCCTAGTTGATTTTGATGAGAATGAAACTGTGA
>CAZRXE010000493.1:0-1878 GCA_964603695.1 uncultured Heliomicrobium sp. | reverse complement strand
GCGGCAACATCACATCCAGAATGACCAGATCGTAATCGTTGATTTGAGTTTGATAGCTCGCCGTTTCGCCGTCCGCCGCCACGTCCACGGCGTAGCTTTGTTCGCGCAACCCTTTGGCCAGCAAGCGCGCGACATCCGGTTCATCTTCCACCAGCAAAATTCTCATCAAACACAACTCCGTCAAAAACGCCCGGCAAGTCGAGCCGGGAAAAACATAGCACGGCGAGGCTAAACGGAAGATAAACTGCCCGGGACTGAGGGGAGAGGGAGGTTACGGCGTCAGATTCAACCGCGTCAGCAGGTCGTTGAATCTGGCGTCCGAACGCAGCGGATCCAGGCGCGGTTCAACCTTCAGATAAATTAGATATTCGTTGCGTTCTTCAAAGGCTTTTTCCAGCGAAGCGAAGGCCTTTTCCTTGTCACCCAGTCCGGCATAAGCGACGGCCAGATCGAAGGCGGGAATCTTGCGAGTTTTGTTGGCGGCCATTTCGTCCAGCAAGCTTTGAGCTTCGGCTTTGTTGCCGCTGACGGCCAGTGCGTGCGCCAGCGTCGCCAAAATGACAGGCGAATTGCCGGATTGATTTCGCGCTTTGGTCAGGGCTTCGATGGATTCGTTGTATTTGCGCAACTGTTCATAAGCCAGACCGGTGTAGCGCAGCGCGCCGAAAAAGTTCGGATCGAGCTTCAAGGCTTTGCGGCATTGTTCGATGACCTGTTCGTATTGGCGGGCATAATACAGCATCAGGGACAGATGCGTGTTGGCGATCAGCGACAGCGGCGCGAGTTCCTGCGAATGGCGCGCTTCTTCCATGCCTTCTTCAAAACGTCCCACTGAAACCAGAAAGCTGGAATACCACTGATGCGTCGTTGCGTAGTTCGGATCGAGTTCGAGCGCGCGTTTGAATTCACGCTCCGCGCCGACCCAGTCCCATTGATAACGATGTTTGACGAAAGCCAGCGAGTTATGCGCTTCGGCCAGGGAGTCGTTCAGGGCGACGGCGCGTTCGGCAGCGGCGGTGGCTTTGGCCGAAGCTTCGGCGGAAGACATTGCGCCGTAAGCGCCGAGCATGTTGTAAGAGTCGGCCAGACCGGCGTAGGCCGGGGCGTAATTCGGCGCGCGTTTGATGGCTTGTTCAAAAGCTTCCACGCCTTGCCGCAAATCCTGAACGGTGCGACGGCCCCAGTAATTCCGTCCGCGCAAGTAAAGTTGATAGGCTTCGCGCTCGGCCTGTTCCGCTGCGTTCAAATCCAGTTGCAGGCGTTGGGAAACTTCGCGGGTGATTTCTTCCTGCAAGGCGGAAAGTTCGCTGGGTTTGCGCGTGTATTTCTGTCCCCAGATGTAGCTGTTGTCCTTGGCGTCCACCAGCTCGACGTTGATCGAAAGCTGTTCGCCGCCCTGCGTCACGCTGCCGGTCAGAACGACCGGGACTTGCAAGGTCTGGCCGACTTCGCGCGGATCAGGCAGCGGGGTTGAGCCTGTGACTTTGTATCGCTGCACGGAACTGAGCGAGCGGACTTTTAATTTCGGAACGCGGGAAAAATTTTGAATCAACGCTTGATTTACGCCGTCCAGCAGCCCGTCCACCGTCGCGTCGGCGTTGATGCGCGCAAACGGTAGCACGGCGATGGAATCAGTCAGACGCGCTTTCGGCTTCAGCCAGAAATAACCGCCCACCGAAATCAGCAGCATCAGCGCGATGAAGATCAGGCTGGCGCTGAACTTGTTGCGTTTGATTTCGGAAACCAGATATTCGGCGCTGGAAGTGGTGCGCGGCGCTTCGATCACCTCGGTGTCGTAGCTGATGTGTTTCAGGTATCTGCCGCTTTTTCGACCGCTGCTGTTTCCGATGCCGCTGGGCTCATCCATCGGCGCGGTGC
>CAZRXE010000492.1:0-1787 GCA_964603695.1 uncultured Heliomicrobium sp. | reverse complement strand
GAAAGCGCAGACAAACTGTTATGAAGAATTTCGCTGATGACAAAAGCGAGTTGCTGGAGCGTTATCGCCGCTCGCATCAATGCGCTGTTTTAATTGCCGTCGCGGCCTGTTTTCTGGCTGGGGGAGTGATTTTGGGCGTGCTGCTTTCGCGGCACACTGATTCGGTGAAGGCAGGCGACAAAGAAGTAAATTCGGAACTGGCTTCGGCGTTTGTCGAAGTCGCGCGTCAGGTTGAACCGGCGGTGGTCAATGTTTCGACCGTCGCCAAACCGCAAGCGAGAGCCTCTCGCGATTTGGACGGATTGTCTCTTTCGCGTCCTTCGCTGGACACGATGCCTTATCACAACAGCGAGCCGGCGCGGCGCGGAAACGGTTCCGGCGTAATCGTGGATCCGCAAGGCTACATTTTGACGAACCATCATGTGATTTTCGGCGCGGATCGAATCAAGGTCAGACTTTACAACGGCACTGAACTTCCGGCGCGCGTCGTGGGCAGCGATGCCCAGATTGATCTGGCTGTAGTCAAAGTGGATCCGCCCACGCCGCTAACCGCCGCGCGTATGGGCGATTCGGAAAAGATGCGTGTCGGAGATTGGGTGCTGGCCATCGGTTCACCGTTCGGATTGGATCAAACCGTCACCGCCGGCATTATCAGCGCCCGCGAACGCGATCGGGCGGATTTGTATAAGCAGGTTGGCTTTCAATATTTCCTGCAAACTGACGCGGCCATCAATCGAGGCAATTCCGGCGGCCCGCTCATCAATCTTTCCGGTGAAGTCGTCGGCATCAACACCGCCATTGCCACCAGCACGGGAGATTACAACGGCGTTTGTTTCGCGCTGCCGGCTTCAGAAGCAGTTCTGGTTTACAAACAGTTGGTCAAAAACGGCTACGTTGTCCGAGGCTTTTTGGGAGCTGTGACCGATCCCGTCACGCCGCAAATTGCGAAAGTCTATGGTTCGCCGTCACCGCATGGAGCGATTGTCAGCAACATCAACGAGACGGTGCAAGTTGACGGCAAGGCTGTGGCGAGTCCCGCCGCCAAAGCCGGGTTGAAACTCAATGACATTGTTCTGGAATTTCGCGGCGAACGAATCAAGGATGATGCCGATCTGGTGAGGCGCGTCGCTTCAACGCCGGTCGGCACAAGCGCGCCGATCAAAATCCTGCGCGACGGCAAGGAAATGACATTGTCCGTGGTGATTGCCAAGCGTCCTGGCATTCAAGATTCCGCCCAAATGCTTCCGGCGAAAGTGAACGCAGGCGAGAACGCGCCGCGTGCCAGCCTCGGCATTCGCGTTGAATCAATTCCACCGATGCGAATCGCCGAAGGGGAGTTGGGCGATGTTCAAGGCGTGACGGTGCTTCGCGTTGAAGTTGGCAGCGTGGCTGATGATGCCGGATTGAAAGCCAATGACATAATCGAAGCTGTGAACCGTAAACCGATTAAAAGCGCCGCCGATTTCAAAGAAGCAATCACCAGTTTGGATTTCGGTGATCCCATAGTGTTTCAGGTTTATCGGCAAAAAGGTCAGTACTCGCGAATTTTCATTTCGCTCACCAAACCGTAGCGAATCCCCAAACCGCCGTGGCAAGAGCCTACGGCGTTTTTGTCCCGGCGCGACAGGCTCTGCCGCGTTACAAGTTCAACCCCTAGTAATTTGCTATTTGCACCTCGGAGGTGATTCTTGTTGCTCACACAAAAATTTACGCGACTCCTCACAACGGTTCTTTCCATCGCGCTGGCGGTTTCGCTTTTCGCGTTACCGGTTGCGGCAAAAGGCAAA
>CAZRXE010000491.1:0-1694 GCA_964603695.1 uncultured Heliomicrobium sp. | reverse complement strand
CGGCGGCTTTGGCGGTTTTTTGATTCGCCGCCTTGCGTTCGACGAAGCGCAGATTGTCCGCCTGTTCGCGAAAACGCAGCGCGCCGATTTGCACGACGATTTCCTCATCTTTGATCGCTTCGATGACGCCTTCCTGACCGAGCGACAACACGCGCACGCGATCGCCGATCTGGAAATCCGTGATTTCCGGCGCGGCTTCTTCAACAGCTTCCGCCGGAGCCTGTTCGCCCTGCGTCGTGATGCCATGTTTCTGCCGCAGTTCGCGCGAAGCTGTACTTGCAGCAGTCTTCATTTCAATTGTGCGACGTTCTATTTCCTTGCGGACTTTGCGCGCGGTTGCGGCGTCTTCGATGGTCGAAGCGAACTGTTCGGCTTTGGTCGCGAACTGGTCAACGATCTTTTGCAATTCGGCGCGGAATTCTTTTTCGCGCTCTTTTTCGCGTTTGATGAATTCGATTTCGAGCTTGGCGTATTTGTCCGCGACAAGGGCGCGCTCTTCTTCCAGCGCGGCGACGGTTTGTTGCTGATGATCGAATTGATCTTTCAACCGGCGCAGGTATTCGGTTGCGTCGGCGCTGGCGGTTTTGACGCGATCCGCCGCGCGTTCGGTGATGTCTTTGGGTAGGCCGAAGCGCCGCGCGATTTCAATTCCCGAAGACGAACCGGCCAAACCAACGAGCAGGTGATAAGTCGGTTTCAGCGTCCGCTCGTCAAATTCCACGCTGGCGTTCAGCACGCCCGTCGTGTTTGTCGCGTAAATTTTCAAACCGCTGTAATGCGTCGTGACAATGACGTGCGCGCCGCGTTCGCGGAAGTAATCCACCATCGCCACACCCAACGCGGAGCCTTCTTCCGGGTCGGTTCCAGTGCCGACTTCATCGAGCAGAATCAACGCGGGCGGTTCAAGCTCGTCGCTGATGTTGCGGATGTTTTGAATGTGTGCCGTGAAAGTCGAAAGGTTGGCGGCAATGGATTGATGGTCACCGATGTCTGCCAGCGCCTGATTGAAAATCGGCAAATCGGCTTCGGTCGCCGGAACGTGCAAACCGGCCTGCGCCATCAAACTGAGCAAGCCGACGGTTTTCAACACGACGGTTTTGCCGCCGGCGTTCGGGCCGCTAATGACCATCACGCGATGTTCTGCGTCAAGCTCCAGCGAAAGCGGCACAATCGACAGCCGCTGCGATTTCAAATGCGATTCCAGCAACGGATGCCGCGCGTTTTTCAGATGAAGCGTTCCGCTCTGATTGATCGTCGGTTCGATGGCGTCGTGCGCGATGGCCAGCCGCGCTTTGGCGGCGATGAAATCCATCGCGGCAACGGCATCGGCCATTCGCCACAAAGCTTCGCGTTCGTCGCGCAGCTCTTCGGTGATGGCGAACAGCACCTTGATGATTTCGGTTTGTTCCAGTTCGCGCAGCCGCACCAGATCGTTGTTCAGATTGATGGTTTCCAGCGGTTCGATGAAGGCTGTCTGCCCCGAAGAAGACATTCCGTGAACAACGCCCTGCACCGCGCCGCGATTATCATTCCGAATCGGAATAACGTAGCGGTCGTTGCGGACAGTGACGTAATCATCGCGCAGCGCGTGATCTTCTTCGGCGCGCTTCAAAATCGTTTCCAGCGAACGCTGAATCTGCGACCGGAGCTTGGACATTTGAAAGCGGACTTCGCGCAACTCAGGGCTGGCAAAA
>CAZRXE010000490.1:0-1852 GCA_964603695.1 uncultured Heliomicrobium sp. | reverse complement strand
CGTGGGCGAGGCCGCGCGCAGTTGATTGTAGTTCGCGCCAATCGTGCCGGCGGGCAAGGGCGTTGCGTCGAGCGTGACGCCCGGACAACTGACCACCAGCGTGTAATCGCGGAAGCTGCTGCACGAACCAAAGCCTGTGGCCATGACGCGGAAATTGAAGGTTCCGCTTTGTATCGGCGCACCGCTGAACGTGCCGTTGCTGTTGAGCGTCAGACCTGTCGGAAGCAATCCACTGGTGACGGCAAAGTTATATGTGCCGTTTGGAGTGGCACTGAGCGTGGTGGGATAGGCGACGTTGATCGTTGCGGCAGGCAACGACGCAGGGACGAACGTAATGGTCGGGCAAATATTGGTCAGGTTGAACGTCGCAGGCGGCACTCCTGGTGATGTCGCCTGGACGACGTAACTACCCAGGACGAAGTTCGCCACGGCGTTGACGCTGGCCTGGCCTTGCGCGTTGGTGTTGACCATTGGCCCATTGGGGAACGTCGCGCTCGCGCCATTGACCGGCGCAGCGAACAGCAGCGGTACGTTGGCCAAAGGCATGCCGTTTTCGGTCAGTGTGGCCAGCAAAGGTGCGGCAAAGGGAGCGCCAAGTGTCGTCGTTTGCGGTGTGCCGCCGGTGGCCGCAAGTGTGAAGGCAGCTTCGAGAGCGCCGATGTCTACGGCTCCGTTTTGCGGTCGCGCCACGCCACGCTGGTCGGTGGTGGGCGCGCCGTTGCTCATTCCCGCGTTGATGGCCGAACTGCCCGGCAACGGACGATGCGTTTGCGTCGGGCCGCCGTTGTCGGCGAGCGGGCCGAGTTTGGGGTCGAGCGGTGCGGCGGCGGTGCCGACCTGATCGCCGTTGACGCCATTGGTCATGCCGCTGCTGTACGGGAAGCCGCCGCCCGCAGGCCTAACCTGTATGCTGTCGCCGTTGCCGATCAAATTGTTGCCGAGTGTATGGGCGAACCGATACACGTCCGGCCCTTCCGTCGCCGTGTTGCCGGCAATGATCGTGTTTTTGAGGTTCGTAAACGGATTGAACGTTCCGTAAAGCCCGCCGCCGAAGCTGTACTGGCCGCCGTGATTGTCCGTGATGGTGCAATTGGTCAGAACAACCAGGCCTCCCAGCCCGGCAGCAGCAGCCAGCCCCGCGCCCAGCCCTCCGTCACCGACGGTATTGCCGGAGATGGTGGTATTGGTGAGAGCTGCCGTGGCGAAGGTGTTGACATTCGCGCCGCCGCCCCAATCACCGCCACGATTGTTACTGATGGTGGTGTCAGTGACGGTCAACGCTCCATTGGTGTAAATACCGGCACCCTGAGTGGAGGAATTCCCGGAGATGGTGCTCCGCGTGATGGTCATTGCGGCTTCAAGTTCGGTGAAGATCGCGCCGCCTCTGGATGGGAACGCGAAGTTCTGCTCGCCTCCGCTTGCCGTGCCGGTAGTGGCTTGATTGTTCGTCAGCAGACAACCGGCGACGTTCAACGTTCCAATACCTGAGCGATGACAGATTGCACCGCCCAGGCCGAACCCTGCGGCAACGTTCTGGCTGTTGATGCCTGTGGCGTTGCCTCCCTCTGCCCAGTTATTGGTCAGCACGCAGTTGGTCACATTCACTGTTCCCGAACTTTGAGTGTAAATGCCGCCGCCGTATGCCCGCTCTGCTCCGACAAACAATCCATTGATCAGCACGTCGGGCGTTTTGTGATGGCCATTGGCGATGGTCAATCCTGACAATGTCACGTTCAGCAGGTCTTCAACTATGCGAAAGACGCGCGATTGATTGTTGCCGCTGATGGTCAGCAGTTGCGCGCCCGGCCCTTGAATGGTCAGATTTTTTTCTATGGTCAATTCACCAAACTTG
>CAZRXE010000489.1:0-9319 GCA_964603695.1 uncultured Heliomicrobium sp. | reverse complement strand
CTACCACCTACCGCCTATCACCTATCACCTCATAAATTCCCTTTCTTCATCTCTTCAGCCAAAAAGTCGCTGGCGCGCCAGGCCAAAGCTAGAATCGTCAGCGTCGGATTCTTTTCCGTGGCTGAAGGAAAGGCGCTGCCGTCCACCACGAACAGGTTTTTGACCGCGTGCATTTGATTGAAGCCGTTCAGCGCGGAGGTTTTCGGATCACTGCCCATTCGGCAGGTGCCGTGTTCGTGAATGGCTTCGCCGGGCGTGTCGTGCGTGCCGCGATTGAAATGGATGATTTCGGCCTTGGCTGCGCGCAGGATTTGTTCGGCAGTGTCGTACATTTCCGCGACCATTTTCGTTTCGTTCTCGCCATACTTAAAGACAATGCGCGGCAACGGCACGCCGTATTTGTCGGTTTGGTTTTCGTCCACTTCGACGCGGTTTTCGGCGCGCGGAGGGACTTCGCCGTAAGGATGCAATTCGATCCACGACGGATAGCGTTTGCGAACATCCGCTTTGAACGCCGCGCCGAAGCCGGGCAGACCTTTCGACCAGCCCGCGCCCGCCTGACAGCCGATGTTCCAGAACTGCATTCCGTAGCCGCGCGCATAATCGCGCCGGCGTCCGTCGCGATGCCCGTCGCGATGATTGAAGCGCGGCATATAAATGTGTTCGCCGCCGATGCCGTCGTCGTTGGACGTGGCCTGACCGAACAGTTGCGGCAAAAATCCGCGCGCGTGAAAGCGAACCTGTTCGCACAAGTATTTGCCGATTACGCCCGACGTGTTGCCGATGCCGTTCGGATAAATGTCGGATTTGGAATTGAGCAGAATGCGCGTCGAATCAATCGCCGAAGCGCCCAGCACGACGACGCGGGCGCGCACTTGAAACTCCTGTTTCGAGTGACGGTCGAAATACTGCACGCCGCTCGCCTTGCCTTCTTTGTCAGTCAGAATGCGCGCGACGACGGCGTTGGTTTTGATTTCCAGCTTGCCGGTTTTGGCGGCGAGCGGCAGCAGATGATCGGCGGAGTTGAAAAAACTGCCCGTGTCGCAGCCCGCGCCGCAGCGCCCGCAATAATGACAAGCAGGCCAGCCGTTGTGATTGCGCGTCAACACGGCGCGGCGTCCGGGGACGATTTGAATGCCGATGCCGGCGGCGGCTTTTTTCAAAATCGCTTCGCCGCAACGCGGACGCGGCGGCGGCAGGTGGAATTTGCTGCCTGGCAAAACGTCCAGGTCTTCGTCGCCACCATTGACGCCGATCAATTGATCAACGCGGTCGTAGTAAGGTTTGATGTCCTTGTATTCAATCGGCCAGGGAATGCCGAAGCCGTCGTTGACTTTGAAATCCACGTCGGAATAGCGCAGCGAAACTCTGCCCCAAATGTTCGTTTTGCCGCCGACGCCCCAGACGCGATAAAGATTGAATGGCTGATCTTTCGGCGTCAGCAACGGCTGCTCTTTTTGGCTCAGGTAAAACTCGGGCGGCGCTTCGCCGTGCGCGCGACGCTCACGAGCTTCATAAGGCAGCACGTGCGTCCAGAACTTCGTCCGGTCAAACCGCCCGCCCGCATCGAGCAGCAAAACATTGACGCCCTGTTTGGTCAGATTCCACGCCACTATTCCGCCCGAAGCGCCCGAACCGATCACGACCACGTCATGGACTTTCGCCTGCTTTTTGATTTGCATCGTCATTCCCCGCACAAAATTTTGAAGTTTGAAATCGCTCGAATGAGCCTGAAAACCCGCGCATACTAGCACATCCCGCGAGAATCCAACGCGCGACAGACGCAGCCAACTTCAGCCTGACAAGCCCTGGCATTTCGACTATACTCCGCGCACCCCTTTTCAAAACACTGACCTTTTCCCAACAAGCTTAAGGAGCAAGCCATGAACCGCTGCGTGAATTGTTATGGCGACTTGCCGGATTTTGCTGTGTTCTGTCCTCACTGCGCCAATGCCGATGCGCCGGACTTTCAACAACTGCTTCATCAAACTGTTGGCGGGCGTTACAAGCTTTATCGCCGTTTGGGACAAGGCGGACTTTCGACCGTTTTCGCGGCAGCGGATTTGCAAACCGACATTGTGGTGGTCGTCAAAGTCAGCGACCCGGCGCAACTCGTACAGCGCGAATTGAGCTATGCAATTGACGCCGAAGCCGCGCGCAATTATTGGGGCGAAATGCTCGAACGCATGCGCCGCGAAGCCGAAACCCTCGCCGAAATTGACCATCCGAACATCGTGCGATTTTTCGACACCGGCTTGATCGGCGATGACCTGCGTTTTGTCGTGATGGAATTCCTGCGCGGACGCACGCTGCGGGACGAACTCGACGCACGGGGCAGACTCGAACCGGCGGCAGCCATTCACATCGCACTGGAAATCTGCCAAGCGCTGCGCGAAGTCCACGCGCGCGGCATCGTTCATCGCGACCTCAGCCCGCGCAATATCATGATTGCGGATTGCAGATTGCGGATTGCGGATTCCGACTTACAAAAGCGCCTTTATGAAAACGATGGATTGCGTGTTGTGCTTGATGAGTCTTCGCAATCCGCAATCCGCAATCCACAATCCGCAATCAAACTGATTGATTTCGGCATCGCCAAATTTCCGCAGCCGCCCGGCGCACCGCCGTTCACTCAGCATTCAGTCTTGAGCGGAACGGTGGCTTACGCTTCTCCGGAACAATGTCAAAGCCGTGAAGTGGATGCGCGTTCGGATGTCTATTCGTTGGGCGTGATGCTTTACGAAATGGTGACCGGACAAAAGCCCTTCAGCGGACGCACGCCGACCGAAATCGCGCTCAAGCAAATTCAAGAAGAGCCGGTTCCGCCGCGCGAACTCTGCCCTGATCTACCGGCCAATTTGGAGCGTGTGATTCTGCGGGCGCTGGCGAAACTTCCGGCAGAGCGGCAGCAAAGCGCGGAAAAGTTTGCCGAAGAGTTGCAATCCAGCGGACGAATCATCGTGCCGTTTCAGGCGCTGCAATCTGCGGAAGCAACGGATGTTGAGGACGAAGACGAAGCGTTGGAGCAACGCTTGCGCTTGGTTCGCCGTCGTCGTCGCCGCGTAACATTGGCCGCCGCAGCTTTGTTGTTGGTCGGCGCAACGACGGGAATTCTGCTCGGCAAAGACTGGCTGGCTTCGCGCTTGGTCGAATCGCCACTGGTTTCGCTGGCGAATTTCGGCGCGCAGCCTTCGCCGTCGCCCAGCGCGAGTCCTGACGCAACGAACAGCGACCCGGACGCGCTGGAACTCGCGGCACAACTTCCGGCGGACAGCGCCACAAATCCGAACGCAAGTAAACCCGCGCCGCCGTCGCTGGCAGCCGTCGCTGCACCTGCAACGTCGAAGGCGTCAACGCCGTTGGAACCAACGCCTAGTCCAGCGCCGGTTCCAACGGCTAAACCTGCTGCCACGCCCGCCCCGCCCCCTGCGGTAGTGAAAACTTCTCCGGCACCTTCGCCAACAATCGCTGTGTCGCGCACTCCATCCGTCAACCCGCCGCCCGCCAATAAACCGGAAGTGGCGCAAGCTCCGCACAAAGCCGAAGACCGCTTCGATCCGCGCTCGAACAAAACGACGGACGAGAACTACCACAACGATTCGCCGCCGGTGGCCCGCCGCGACCGCATTGCCACCACGCGCCGCAACGATGAAGACAGTGCCCGCCGCGAATCAAACGCGCGCCGACAAGAGCCGCCGAATACATCAGCCAATCGAGATGCGGATGACGACCCGCAAGACCGCGAGGATTCACAATCAATCGGCCCGAAGCTGATTCAGTGGAGCGGTTCGGTCAACCGCGAACGCGAAATCATCATTGAATTGCCCGGCAAACCCGGCAGGCTGGAAATCCCGCGCGTTTATCGCAACCGCGTCGGAATGGTCGAACCGCCCAGCCCGGCGAATCGCTGGCGCTGCGCAAAACTGCGCGTCCTGGGACAAGGCGGCGTTTCCTTCGTTGTGCGCTGGTGGCCGGAAATCGTCAATTTGTCGCGGTTGGGCGGTCATTAAACGGCAAGCCGGTCAATCTAGCGGAAGGAGCGGAAACAACTATGCTGCCTCAGCTCTTACAGGCGTCGCCATAATCAATCCATCCATTCATCTAAAACCAGCGACAAGATGTGCCGCTGGTCAGGCGGGAAAAAACTCTTTTCGCTAATTTTCCCTGTGCTATACTCCGCGCCGTTTCACCAATCAATGAAGGTCTCAGCAAGCAGTATGTCGTTATCGAAGCCTGATTGAGCAGTGCCCGTAAGCCGAAAAAACCTTGTTCCGTCCCCCCCGTTCTTTCCCGTCAACCGCAGTTTATAACCAGCCGAAGGAGGAACTGTCGCTATGCTTTCCAAAGAGTGGAAACAACGAAAATCGCGTTACGATTTCATCATTATCGGTTCAGGTTACGGTGGAGCCATCACCGCCGCGCGCCTGACCGCCGCCAATCCGTCGCCTTCCGTTTGCCTGCTCGAACGCGGCAAGGAATGGGAGGTCGGCAAATTTCCTGACGAGCTGGGCGAAGTCGCCCGCGCCGTCCGCAATCCTGTTTTCAATCCCACAGGGCTTTACGATTTCCTGCTCTTTCCCGAAATTTCGGTGATGAAAGGCTCCGGCCTGGGCGGCACGTCGCTGATTAACGCCAACGTCGCCATCGTCCCGGACGAAGAAGTCTTCAAACAACTAGCCTGGCCTGCCGGCATCAAGTTGCCGGAGTTGCTGCCGTTTTATCAAAAAGCCAAAACCATGCTCGGCGCGAATCCGCATCCGCGCGGCAACCCGGCGCAAACGGACTCCCTGCTCAAAGTGCGCGGCCTGGACAAACGCGCGCGGGAATTGAATCAGCGCGCCGACGCGCTCGACATCGTGGTCACTTTCAAAGACGGCAAGAACGCGGCGGACGTCGAACAGAAAGCCTGCATTGATTGCGGCGATTGCGTGACGGGCTGCAACGTCGGCGCGAAAAACACTCTGTATATGAACTACCTGCCCGTGGCCGCGCGGCAGGGCTGCGACATTTTCACCAAGACCGAAGTCAAATGGATCGAAAAGCTCAGCGATGGCGGCTGGCGCGTTCACGGCGTGCGCTACAAAGATTTGAACTTCACGGACGATTTCACGCTTGAAGCGGGCAACGTCATTCTGGCTGCCGGTTCGCTGGGCACACCGGAGATTTTGCTTCGCTCGGAATTTCATGGCCTCTCGCTTTCGCCAAAAGTCGGCACGCAGTTTTCGGGCAACGGCGATTTCTTCGCGCTGGCTTACAACGCCGATCAGCAATTGAACACGATTGGTTTCGGCAAAAACCCCGACCACCAATGGCGCAAACGCGGCAACGCGCCGGGGCCGAGCATCGTCGGCGCGGTGCGTTACGGTTCGACGAATTCCACTCTGCCGCTTGAAAAACGCATCACCGTCGAAGACTTCTCTTTCCCCAGCGCCTACGTCGGCGCGGCGATGATCGCGCTGGATTCGCTGGTCAATCTGGGCGGCGGACAGGATCAGGATCGCGGCGACGAGCAAGCCGAACGCGACCGCGTCAGGAAAAACAATCCGCTCAGCCCTTACAAACAAGACAATTCCGCGTTCAACCAAACCATGCTTTACCTGATTATGGGTCACGATGACGCCAAAGGGATTCTGCGGTTGAAGCACGAAAGCGGGCGCATCGCCATTGATTGGGACAATGCCGGACGGCAGCAGGTCTTCAATCTCATCAACGAAGAGATTCGCCGCCATGCACGCACGCTGGGCGCGACCTTCGTCACCAATCCGCTGTGGAGCATCACGCCTTCGCGAAACCTGATTACGGCGCATCCGCTGGGCGGCTGTCCGCTCGGCGACGATTACCTGCACGGCGCGGCGGATGAATTCGGGCGCGTCTTCGCCGGCGACGGCCAGATTCACAAAGGCTTGTTCGTGGCCGACGGTTCGCTGATTTCCACCGCGCTGGGCGTCAATCCTTTCCTGACCATCTCCGCGCTGTCCGAACGCATTGCCGACCGCATGGTTCGCCATCTAGGCGGCGAAGCCTATCCGACGCGCCCGACAACCGTTCCCGTCGCCGGACTCAATCCGGCGGAAATCATGAAATACAAGGAAGACGACCTGGAACGCATCTTCAGCCGCGTGCCGACCGACGGCATTGAAAAGATGGTCAACAGCGGCAAGGTCGAAATTGACGCCGCGCGCGGCCTGATTCGCAACGACAGCGTCTGGAAAGGTTTTTTCCCGCGCGGCCACGTCATGAACCGGCTTTCGACGGCGTTTTTCGCGAGCTTCAAAAAACGTTTCAGCAAAACCGCCGACGGCAAATTCGTCGGCGTCACCAGCGATTCCGACGGGCGCATCAATGCCAACAACAAGCTCGAAGAAATTACGCTCACCCAGCGCACAGGCACGCTTGAACCCGGCAAGTACATCAGCCTCAGTTACACCGATCCGCAATGGGCCGGCTTTTACGACATTTTCAAAGTCGTCAGCGATGACCTGTTGATCGGGCGCGTATACGTGGGACGTTACCCGGACGGCCATCGCCTGTTCACCTTCCCGATGGTGCGCAGCTACGGACTGGACAATATGACCGTCGCCGATCACGGCGCGATTTGGAATCAAGGCGCAGTGCCGACCAAAGCGCAGTTGAGCGGGCTGTGGGAAATGCGCCTGGTTTCCAACGCGCACAACACCGGCGTGACGGCCTACCTCAAGTTCGATCTCAAACCCGACGGACGCCTGGAATCGCGCTATCAGTTTCTTGGCTTGATTGAAGGTCTGGCCGACGGCAGCTTCGGGCAGGAGCATTTCCGAATGGACGATTTCACGCCGTTCCACGATGAGATTCGCTTCGTCAATCCGAACTTATTAGTCGGCAAATACGTGACCGACGACCGGCCGGCCATGTTCAACCTTTTCGGGCCGGATTCGCTGGGACTCTTTCATCGCGAAAAAGCCGCAGACGGCTCAACGCGCTTCGGCTTTTATTACTGGCTGAAACGCAGCAGCCTGACTGAAACGCCTCCCATTGGCTTCCTGCAACCTTTGCTCGACGTGCGTTTGCCGGAGGGCGTGGGACTGACGTTTGAAGAAGAAATGAAAGGCACGTTCTTCACAGGCTTTGTGCCGCCCGCCGGACGCGCCGGCGACGAGCAACTCGCGGCCAAACCCGCCGCCGAAGGTTCGGAGATGAGTTTGGAAATGCGCATCACCGCACGCGACCTCAACGAATTCATCGAAAGCACCGAACACGAAGCTAAATTGGAAGGAACCATCCGCCTGCAAAACTTCGAAGGACAACGGGGACAAACCATTTGCACCATCAACAGCTCGAAAAGTTTCTTCAACTACCTGCGCCTCAACCCGGCCACGCAGGAAACTGAGATTCTTTATCGCATTTACTTCTTCGCGGGCGTCGGCAAGGAATACCTGTTCTCCGGGCACAAGTACATGCAGAAAGACGCGCGCGACGTGCTGGAAGTCGTTCGCGACTTCACGACCTGTTACGGACGACTGACCGAAGTCAAAACCGGGCGCGAGGTAGGTGCGGGACTGGTTCGCTTCCGCACCTTTGAAGACGCGAACGCCAGGCGGAGCTTTGCAGACTATTTGAAATCCTTCCGCGTGCTGGGAACCGACAATTTGTTTGTGCAATCGCAGGCGCAGTTGCGCTTCCTGGCGCTGACCAATCAATTCATCGCACGCGAGTATGACTTGGTAGGAAGTCTGCTCGCATAAACGCAACCCCTGGGAGCGCAGTCCTTCCAGGCTGTGAGGCGTCGCTGGAAATTCGCTCGGAATGACAAAGCGAACTCTCGCCACGCCTCACAGCCTGGAAGGACTACGCTCCCAGGAATAAGGAGGTCATTCGATGAGTCTCTTTTCCTGGTATCGCTTGCCCCGCTTTCTTGGCTTGTTGCGGTTGAACACCTTTCGCGAGCGCATGCGCAGGCAGAACCTGCACAGCACGCAAGCGCCTTATCTGAACGAAAAAGACGATCCGCCCACGTTGCCAACACTTTCGCCGGAGCAATTGGCGGCGCGTTCGGCGGACGGCACGTTCAACGATCTAAGCAAACCGCGCATGGGCTGCGCTGGCATGCGCTTCGGGCGGAACATTCCGCTCAACCGTGTGGTCGTTGCCGACGAACAAACGCTGATGACACCCAGCCCGCGCGTGGTCAGTCGCGAATTGATGACGCGCACGAAGTTCATTCCGGCGACTTCATTGAATTTGCTCGCCGCGTCGTGGATTCAGTTTCAGGTTCACGACTGGTTCACCCATGGCGAAAACGACGAATCACAGCCACCTTATTCTGTTCCCTTGCCCGCCAACGATCCATGGCCGAAGCCCCAGATGCTGGTCAAACGCACGCATCAAGACCCTACGCGCCCCGCCAACGACAGCGACCGAACTCCCAGCTTCATCAATACCGAAACACATTGGTGGGACGCATCGCAGCTTTACGGCAGCAACCTGACCGCGCAACAGCACGTGCGCTCGTTCGAGCACGGCAAACTCAAACTGGGTGCGGACGGTTTGCTGCCCGTTGATCCACACACAGGCATTGACGTGACCGGCGTCAGCGGCAATTGGTGGGTGGGCTTGAGCATGCTGCACACGCTGTTCACGTTGGAACACAACGCCATCTGCGACCGCTTGCGACAGGATTTTCCAACCTGGACTGACGAGCAGTTGTTTCTAAAAGCGCGGCTGGTCAACGCTGCATTGATGGCCAAGATTCACACCATCGAATGGACGACGGCGATTTTGGCGCATCCGACAGTGCAGGCCGGATTGAATAACAATTGGACGCAGGCGCGCAACACCAAACAGGAACACCACGCCGCGCCTTATTCGATGACCGAGGAATTCGTCGCTGTCTATCGTATGCATCCGCTAATGCCGGACGAATTCACCTTCCGTTCGCTGCAAACCGGAAAGGCGATTGAAACGCGGACGCTGCCGCAAGTCGCCGACCGGTACGCGCGCGAATTGATGACAGGAATCAGTCTGACGGACTTGTTTTATTCCTTTGGAACATCGCATCCCGGCGCGATCACGCTGCACAACTATCCGCACTTTCTGCAAAACCTGGAACGCGGCGGCGATGTCAAAATGGATATGGCCGCCGTGGACATTTTACGCGACCGCGAACGCGGCGTGCCGCGCTACAACGAATTCCGCAAATTGATGGGACTCGATCCGGTCAAGAAGTTTGAAAACCTCAGCAACAATCCCAAATGGAACGATGAGATTCAGCGCGTTTACTATGACGACATCAATCTGGTGGATTTGCAGGTGGGAATGTTCGCCGAACCGTTGATCGAGGGCA
>CAZRXE010000488.1:0-11474 GCA_964603695.1 uncultured Heliomicrobium sp. | reverse complement strand
TGGCACGGATGGGGCTATGCAAGAACTCATCGTGAAGAATTTGAGGAACGACAGGCAGTGATTCTTGAGGCTGCACAAAAACAGCTAACAGGCTTCAGAATATTTGTTACAGCCATCGAAGGAGTACGCATTCTGGAGCGGTTGGAGGCATCAATAATGGCCAATCTCTATAAGCAGCCATCACCAATCTGTGATTTGCCTGATAGAGGCATGCAATTGGCCCCGCGTTGGGATTTGGAAGAAACCATAATCGTAAAGAATGGTTGTGCTGTCATTCTTCATGGGATTCCCGCACTTCTTGAGATATAGAAGCGGCTTTGTTACTTGAAAGCCTGCCGAACAATAGCCCCGGGCTGACTCAGCCAATGTCCTGCTGCTAGTCAGCGATCCGCCAAAGGCGTCTGTTTTCATTTGAAGTGTAATTGCCTATCATCCCTTCCGAATTCCCCTCTACATTTAACGGAAAGGCGATGAAATGCCTGTT
Organism: uncultured Heliomicrobium sp.; assembly: GCA_964603695.1. Taxonomy (GTDB): domain Bacteria; phylum Acidobacteriota; class Blastocatellia; order RBC074; family RBC074; genus RBC074. The sequence goes on along the minus strand of CAZRXE010000488.1, from coordinate 10,990 downwards.
GATTTCAATCTCATCAAAGCGACCAGCACCGATCCCTTGCTCTTCATCAATCGAGAGGAAGAAGTGGAGACGCTGAAAAGATTGTTGCGGCGCGCGCTCAAAGACACGGAAACCGATGCTGCTCGCGGATTACTGGTCAAGGGCGATAGCGGCGTCGGGAAATCCATTCTTTCCCGCAAAGTGGTGACGGAACTGGCCGTGGAGTTGACGCCGAAGTTGATGGTCTGGAGCGTGGACGGCGGCAGGTTGTCCGGCGTGCGCGGCCTGCTGAACCGGCTGGCAGATGTGGCGCATCAGGAAATTGAAAAACTCGGCCATCGCGATCTGGCCAAACTGGCGGCCGTCGTCGCCCAAGCCGCGGATTACGGCAAAGTCACATCGAGCGATGTCAGTGCCATCAGCAAAGAACTTTCCGCCATGAGCAAAATCGCCGGCGGCATTTTGGGAATGCTCACGGGCGAGACGGCTTTGGGTTGGAAGCGGACCACCACCAAAGGCGGAACAGAGACTTTTGAAATTCCGATTACCGAAGAATACCTGGCCAAGCTCATCAGCCGCCTGCTCGAAGCGGTGAAGGAGTCCGGCTATCAAGTGTTGATCTTTCTGGATAATCTGGATCGTATCGGGCGAATGGATTCGCAGGAAGACGCCAACACCATTGCCGAACTGGTCAAACAGTTGTTGGAACTGCCCGATTGTGTGTTGCTCATCAATCTGCGCTCGCAATTCACTCATCACACCACCGACCGTCGCGAACTGACCCATCGAATGATAAGAGGTCTGAAGCCTGATGCCTTGATGGCGATTCTGAAACAGCGAATGGACGCCGTTACGCTGACGGCGGAAGAGCAGCAGCAGTTAACCGGCATTCCGCTGGCGGAAGTCGCCGACCGGTTCAGCCGCCTGACGGATAATCCATTGGCGTTTTTGCGCTGGCTGGATTTCTGGCTGGTGCAAACCAACAACCGCGCGGACAATCTGGGTCGGGATTTTTGCGATTTCATCGAACAGAATTTCACCGGCGTCAATTTGCGTTGGGTGAGGACGACGGTCGAGGAATTGCGAGAGGCCAAAGAATCGGGTTTGCCGGACTCTCCGCTGACGAAGCTTCAAAAAAACCAACTCCTGAAATTGGAGCGGGCGGGAACCATCGTGCCGGACAGCCTGCTGCTGGAACCTGCCGAACGCCGTTACCGGCTGATTCACGATCTAGATTTCCTCTTCGATCCGGAATTTTCCAGGGCGCTGAATTAACAGGCATGCCATTTTCCGAACTGCAAATTTTCCATCCGTCGGCGATCAGCGGTTTCACCATTCGCACGGATGCGCTGCCCAAACCGCTCACGCTCCCGCACAATCTGACGCCCGCCGACAAAGAGCGTTTGGTGATCCTGTTGTTGTCGGCCTTGCGGGCGGGCGGCGTTCAGCTCGGAAATGTGATTCATCTGCGCTGGGAAAATCGTTTTTGGTTGAACAGCCCCAATCCGCCTTCCATCGCCTGTCGCAGCGAAGACGTTTTCCGGTTGATTGTCGAAGAACCCGTGGAGTCCGCCGAATTGTTCAGGTTCGTTGACGGTTGCGATTGCCTGACGCTGATTGACTTCCGTTATCCCAGCGAAGACGAACATGTTCAATGGATGGCGGCGCTCAAAAACTCCATGCTCGACGCCGTGCAAACCTGGTGGCGGCGCTTTGTCCAACACGACGAAGCCGGCGAGGTAAATTTCACGCCGGTTCGTCGCTGGTTCGAATCGCCGATTGACGCGCTGGATTACTGCAACACGATTGCCGCCGGATTGTTTGACGGCCATTCGCTGATTTACGTCGAGCGGCAGGCGATGGCCGCGATTTTGGCGGGCAAGGCGCAATCGCTGTCGGCTGAATCGCTGATGGCGCTGGTGGCTTTTGCCTTGCGCGAACGTTGGCAGCAATTGCGCTTTGCCGAATCAAAACCGCTGCCGGATTTCGCGCCGCATTTCGCCGAATGGCAAACCGCCGGATTGGGTTGGCTGGCCGGCGACGAATTCGTTCCATTGCCCGCCCTCGAACGATTGCAGGAACGCGAAACCCGCGATCCATTCTTCGCCCGCTGGGATCGGGAACGCGAAGAGAATGCAGCGATGTTTTCGTTTTGGGATGAATTGCGCGCGGCGATGGTGCCACCCGTCGTGGCGAAAAGCTACGCCGAATCGCGCTTTTCATCACCGGACGCTCCGGTGCGACCGGCGGTGAAAAGATTGGGAGCCAGAACCCACGAAACGCCGAAAGGCATTCGCGAAGACATCTCCGCGCACTTCCCCGAACTCCCGCCCGACGCTGACGACGTGAAATTGCAGGACGCGATGGCAAAGGAACCTGATGTCAATCGTCGTTTACTGCTTTTGGCCTGGCGCGCTTGTTTATGGCTGGACAAAGCCGCCGACCGCGAGGTTTCGCGTGACCAAAGCCTGCGCGCCGAAAACGACCTGGTGCGCACCATCGCTCAGATATGGAAAGATTTGAGGCCACAACCCGCTGATTCGGCTTCCGCTTTTGTCGCCGAAAATTGGGGACGATTGCGCACCGCACTGGCAGACCATTTGACCGAACGCGCGCAGATTGGGGCAACCAGACAACTGATTACCGCCGCCCGCGAACACCTTACTCAATCGCTTGCAGTTTTCCGCATGCTCAATTGCAAACAATACGAAGCAAACGTACTTGGTCGGATGGGCGATTTGCAGATGCGCGTGGATGACTTAGCAGGGGCGCGAGGTAGCTACGAAAAGGCATTGCCGATTTATTGCGAGATCGAAGATCGGCTGGGCGAAGCTTACGTGCTGAAGGCGATGGGAGATTTGCTGATGCGCGTTGCTGATTTGGCGGGAGCGCGAGCCATCTACGAAAAGGTATTACCGATCTATCGTGAGATCGAAGATCGGTTGGGCGAAGCGAACACACTGAAGACGATGGGCGATTTGCTTATGGTAGAAGGGGAACCTGACGAGGCAATGAATCAACTGCTCAGCGTATTGAGAATTCACGCAGACATTTATTCCCAGATAAATTTTGATTCCGATTTGATCTATTTAGAGCGCGCATCACAAGCGGCAGAACTTCATGATCAGGCAGTTTTGATTTCCGAAGAAGCATTGTTGCTTGCGCGCCGACTTGGTGATCGGTGGAATCAGGCGCTGGCGCTGGAAGATCAAGGTGATGCGTTTAATGGCCTTGATGATGAACAATCCGCGCATGCCGCTTGGTGGCAGGCACGTGAACTTTTCCGATCCATCGGAGAACAATTCGCAGCGAGCTTGGATCAATTATTCGCGGAAATTGAGGAAAAGCTTGGCGAAGATCAATATCGTGTGTTGACTAAAGAATTGCAGTCGAGTGCGGAAAAGATGCGTTCAGCAGCGGTCGCAAAATTAGCGATTCAATTGAAAGATAACTCTTTGCTACGCGAAATCAGGAAATTAATCGAGCAACTCAATCGAAAATTATGAAACCACGTCTCGCGACTTTTTTTACCGGCGGCACGATTTCGATGCGGATTGATCCGGCGACGGGCGGCGCGGTTCCGATGTTGTCGGGCGAAGAGATCATTGCCCAGGTGCCGGGGCTGGGCGAGATTGCCGATTACGATTTGATCAACTTCGACCGGTTGCCGGGGCCGCATTGGACGGTGCGGCGGATGTTGGAACTGGCGGCGGCGTTGCGCGAAAAGCTGGGCGAAGACGGCATTGTCGGCGCGGTGGTCACGCACGGAACCGACACGCTGGAAGAAACGGCGTATTTCCTCGACCTGGTGCTCGACACCGAAAAGCCCGTCGTGCTGATCGGCGCGATGCGCAACAGTTCGGAACTGAGTTGGGACGGGCCGGAAAATCTGGCGGCGGCGGTGCGCGTGGCCATTGATCCGGCGGCGCGCGGTCTGGGCGTGGTGGTGGCCATGAATTCGCAGATCATCTCCGCCGCCGAAGTCACCAAAACGCACACCGAATCCACCGACACGTTTCAGAGCCGCGATTTCGGGCCGCTGGGTTTCGTGGACAAAGACCGCGTCATCGTCATGCGCCGTCCGGGCATCTTTGCAGGAGGGCGCGAACACATTGTTACCGACACGGTCGAATCCCGCGTGGACATCATCAAGATGTTTGTCGGAGCCGATGGCCGCTTCATTGATTTCGCCGTTCGCGAAGGCGCTCGCGGATTGGTCGTCGAAGGTCTGGGGCGCGGCAACGTGACGATTCCGGCAATGGCCGCCATCGAACGCGCGATTCAAGCCGGCGTGCCGGTGGTCATCACTTCGCGCTGTCCGCGCGGGCGCGTGCTGGACACTTACGCTTATGAAGGCGCGGGCAAACCGCTTCGCCGCGCGGGCGCGATTCTGGGCGGCATGCTGCCCAGCCATAAAGCGCGCCTCAAACTGATGCTGGCGCTGGGCGCGGGCTGGAGCGTCGAACAAATCCGCGCCTCGTTCGAGAAATAATTTTGGGGTGCTGCGCGAATCTTTATGCGAATTCTTGTCCTGGCGCTGGCGTGGCTGGCGGTTTATCACGATGTCATACGGCGCTTGGCGGACGATTGGCGCGTGGATGAAAACTACTCGCACGGCTTTCTGATTCCGGTCATTAGCGGCTACGCCATCTGGACAAATCGCGCGCAACTCTTTTCCACGCCCGCCGAACCGCGATTGTTGCCGGGCGCGGCGTTGGTGCTGCTGGCGGTGTTTATGTTGTTGGCGGGAATTCTGGGCGCGGAGCTTTACGTTACGCGCTTGTCGCTGGTGATTTCGCTGTTCGGCCTGACAATCTATTTCGGCGGCTGGGCGTGGTTGCGGCAAATGCTTTTCCCCATCGGTTTGCTGCTGTTGGCACTGCCGATTCCCAACATTCTGTTCAATCAAATCGCTTTCCCGCTGCAATTGCTGGCTTCGGATTACGCCACGCGGCTCATACGGCTGCTGGGCATTCCCGCTCTGCGCGAAGGCAACGTCATCGAATTGGCGCGAATGAAGCTGCAAGTGGTCGAAGCTTGCAGCGGCATTCGTTCGCTGGTGTCGCTCACCAGCCTGGCGGTGATTTACGTTTATTTCACTGAAACGCGCTGGTGGCGGCGCATCGCGCTGGTTGTGGCGGTGATTCCGATTGCGATTGTTGCAAACGCTTTGCGCGTGGCGGGCACGGGCGTGATGGCGCATTACCGCGGCGCGCAAGCCGCCGAAGGTTTTCTGCACAGCTTTTCGGGGTTGATGGTGTTTCTGGTTGCCGTGCTGTTGCTGGTCGGACTGGCGCAATTGCTGACGCTGGCGGAACGGTTCTGGATGCGTCGCCGAAAAGTTTCGGAAGAGGTGTTTTCAAAATGAAGCGGCACTTGAGTTATTGGGCGATGCTGTTTTTTTTGCTCCTGGCGGCGGCGGGCGCAACTTATCTGGCGCGGGCGGGCGACCGCGAAAGAGTTCCGCCGCGCACTTCGCTTGCCGAATTTCCCAGGCAGGTGGATTCCTGGCAGCAGATGGACGCACAAGCCTTGAGCGCCGGCACGCTGCGCGAATTGAAAGCCGACGATTATCTTTCCGCTGTTTACGCGAGCGACAGAGGCGCGTTCGCTTCGCTGTTCATCGCTTATTACGGCAGCCAGCGGCATCGGCAAACCATTCATTCGCCGCAAAACTGTTTGCCGGGCGGCGGCTGGACGATGAGCCGTCACCGGCTGCACGCGCTGGGCGGCGGCTGGATCAACGAATACCTGATTGAAAAAGACGATGTGCAAACGCTGGCCTTTTATTGGTATCAGGGGCGCGGGCGAACCGTGGCCAGCGAATATTGGGCGCGGCTGGAGATGATGCGCGATGCAATGTGGATGGGAAGAACCGACGGCGCGCTGGTGCGCGTCATCGTTCCGATGGGCAAAGGCGAAGGCGCGGAAGAGCTTGCCAGAGCCGCCGGATTGGAGTTTTCGCGGAAGTTGTTGGCGGTGTTACCGGGCTACATTCCGAATTGAGCCGGTTTTCAAAGATTCAATCAGTCGTGCTATCTTCGCGCATCCATCACTGAAAAATTCACTCACGAAAGGCAAAAATACTTATGTTGCTGGAAGGCAAGAACGGATTGGTTGTCGGCGTCGCCAACAAACACAGCATCGCCTGGGCGATTGCGCAATCGGCGATGCGCGAAGGCGCGCGACTGGCGTTCAACTATCAAAACGAACGTTTGAAAGGCAACGTCGAAGACTTGGTCAAGACGATTGACGGCGCGAAAGCTTATCAATGCGACGTGGGCAATGATGAAGAAATCGCCGCGATGATGGCCGGCGTCGAAGCTGATTTGGGCAAACTGGATTTTCTGGTGCATTCGGTGGCGTATGCGCCGCGCGAGGAATTGATCGGCGAATTCGTCAACACTTCGCGGCAGGGCTTTGCGACGGCGCTGGATGTCAGCGCGTATTCGCTGGTCGCGATGTCGCGGGCGGCATTGCCGTTGATGAAAGATGGCGGTTCGATTGTTACGCTCAGTTATCTGGGCGCAGAACGTGTCGTGCCGCATTACAACGTGATGGGCGTGGCCAAAGCGGCACTCGAAGCTTCGGTGCGCTATCTGGCGCACGATCTGGGACCGAAGGGCGTGCGCGTCAACGCCATTTCCGCCGGGCCGATTCGCACGCTGGCGGCGCGCGGCGTTTCGGGCATCACCAAGATGGTCGAACATCATCGCGAAATCGCGCCGCTGCGCCACGCCACGGAACAAGGCGAAGTCGGCGACACGGCGCTGTTTTTGGTCAGTTCGCTCGGACGCGGCATCACCGGCGAAGTCATTTACGTGGACGGCGGTTATCACATTCTCGGCACGCTCGCTTCAATGGATTGAGTCGGCACCGTGAGCGGTAGCGAGCGTAACTGGCTCAAAAAACCACGCTCGCTACCGCTCGCGGTATTGATTCGCAACAGAGGTTTTTATGCCATTAGTCGGAGGCGTGGTGGTCACGCACGGAAATCTGGCCACGGAACTGGTCAGCGCGGCGGAAACCATCATTAACGAAGATATCCATCACGTTACGGCCATTTCCATCGGCTGGCACGACGATGTGGAAACGGCGCGCGAACAAATCGGCAAAGCCATCGAGCGCGTCAATCAAGGCGCGGGCGTGGTGGTGCTGACGGATATGTTCGGCGGCACTCCCACCAATCTGGCCTGCACCTTTTTGGGCAATGCGCCGATTGAAGTAGTCACCGGCGTCAACCTGCCGATGATTTTGCGTCTGGCCGAACAACAGCCGGACGAAGCGCTTGCCGTCATCGCCCGTCGCGTTCGCGATCAAGGGCAAAAAACCATTTACCTGGCAAGCGAAGTTCTCGCCCCAACAAAACAACCTCCTGGACAAACAAACGGCAAAGAATAAAGAGCCGCAGGCGCGGCCCTACATTTTTCATGCGAAAGCGAACCGTGCTCATTACCAACCGACTGGGACTTCACGCGCGCGCGGCGGCCAAGCTGGTGAAGCTGGCGAACTCCTTCCAGAGCGACGTTTATCTGGCGCGTTCGGAATCGAACCATAAAACGGTGGACGCCAAGAGTATCTTTGGCGTGTTGTTGCTGGCCGCGACCCAAAACACGGCCATCGAGATCCTGGCCGAGGGCGCGGACGAAGACGCGGTGGTGGAAGCACTATGCAAGTTGATTGCAGATAAGTTCGGCGAAGAATAACGCCGCAGTGATTTCAATTTTGAAATCGGAGATTTGGAACTCTTGATGCGTGGCCTGGCCAGAAAATTCCCCGAAGAGCGGTTCGAAGGTATAGGTGTTTGCCAGGGCGTGGCCATCGGCAAAGCCTTTCTGGTTGACGATCCGGGCGGACGCATCGTTCGCGTGTTCCTGCCCAAAGAGCAATTGGACGCCGAAGTCCTGCGCTTTCGCGATGCGGCCCGACTGGCCCAACAACAAGTCAAGGAAGCCATCGAACGTTTGCGCGAAGCACTGGGCGCGGATCACACATACATTCTGGAAGCTCACCTGCTGATGCTGGAAGATCGCGCGCTCGGTCGCCAGATCGAAACCTTCATTTGCGATAATCACGCCAATGCCGAATGGGCTGTGCGCGATGTGACGCAGCATTTGCTGGACGCTTACGGCCAAATCGAAGACGAATACCTGCGCGAACGCGGCAGCGACATTGTGGATGTATCGCATCGCATCATCAAAATTCTCTCCGGTCACGAAACACGCGACCTGAATGAACTGGCCAAAAACTCGATCATCGTCGCCGAGGATTTGCTGCCTTCGGTGGCGGCGGATCTGAATCCGCGCAACGTGTTGGGATTCGTCACAAACATCGGCGGCTGGGCATCGCACACTTCAATCATTGCGCGCAGCGTCAATATTCCGGCAGTTGTCGGCGTGCGCGGTTTCACCGAGCGCATACGCTCCGGCGAAACCATCATCATTGACGGAACCACCGGCAAGGTGATTTTGCATCCTTCGCCGGAAACCTTGCTGTTTTACACTGAACAGAGACAGCGCCAACAACAGCAGCAGCTTTACGACATCGAAGAGCGCGAACTACCCGCCATCACGCGCGACAATTGCGAAATCAAGCTGCGCGCCAATATCGAACTGATCGAAGAAATTGACGCTTACCAGAAATTCAACGCGGCAGGCGTCGGCCTCTATCGTTCGGAGTTTCTTTACTCGCAAGCAGAGTCGGGCTTGCCCACCGAAGACGAACAATATCAAGCATACGAATTCCTGGCCGGGATGGTTGGCGAAGAAGGCGCAGTCATCCGCACTTTCGATCTGGGCGGCGACAAACTGCACCTGGACGGCTTCAAACCGGAACGCAATCCGGCGTTGGGACTGCGCGCCATTCGCCTGTCGCTGAAGGTTCAATCCATTTTCCGCACGCAGGTCAAAGCCATCCTGCGCGCCGCCACGCAAGGCAATCTGAAAATCCTGCTGCCTTTCGTTTCCAACGTGGACGAAGTCCGCGCCGCTAAAAGCATCATCGCCGAAGTTGAACGCGAGCTTCGCGCCGAACGCATTCCGCACGAAGAAGACGTGGAAATCGGCGTCATGATCGAAGTTCCTGCCGCCGTCATGATGGCCGAAGCTCTGGCGCGGGAAGCGGATTTTTTCAGCCTCGGCACGAACGATCTGATTCAAAGCCTGCTGGCCGTGGATCGCGGTAACGAAGGCGTCAGCAACTTGTTCGATCCGATGCACCCGGCAGTGCTGCGCGCCGTCAAACTGGTGGCCGACGCCGGAAACAAACTGCAAATCCGCGTCAACGTGTGCGGCGAAATGGCCTCGAACCCGGCTCAGGTGATTATGCTGTTGGGGCTGGGCCTGCGCGATCTGAGCATGACGCCGAGCGCCATCCCCGCCATCCGCCGCCTGGTGCGCTCCATCAAACTGACCGACGCCGAAAAACTCGCCGCCCACGCCATGTCGCTGAACACGCCCGCCGAAGTTCATCATTTCGTGCAAACACACCTTTCCGACCTGGGCTCCGAATTTCTGGCCGCCGCGCACTTTGGTTAACAGCTTTCGCCGAAACGGATTGCCGGATTGTTGGAAAGCGTGGAGTTAGTTTTTGGCGCGGGGTTATTCGCTGATGCGGTCAATTGCGCGAATCGTTTGACCCGCTTGCTGCGCGGAATGCGCGCGCCAATGTTCATTGTCTTGATTCGGGAAGTCTTCGCGGTAATGGCCGCCGCGACTTTCTTCACGCCACAGGGCGGCTTCGGCCATTAGGCGGGCGAGCGTGGCGAAGTTGCGAGTGCGCTGATTGACGGGTTCTTCGGTCATTAGCGTCAATTCGGCCACGGCGGTTTTCAAATCTTCAGCACGACGAATCAGGCCGACTTTCCACCACATCAATTCCTGCACGCGAGATTTGGTTCGCTGATCCAAGCGCCATTGCGACAGATCAAATTCCCTTGCTTCGCTTTCGGATTTGCCGGGCGAGGGCAAGGAGTCTGCGAGCGCTGCCGCTCCGGCTCTTGCGCCGAACACCAAGCCTTCGAGCAATGAATTGCTGGCTAGGCGGTTTGCGCCGTGAACGCCGGTGCAGGCGACTTCGCCGGCGGCGTACAAGCCCGGCAAGCTGGTGCGACCGTGTGTGTTGGTGCGAACGCCGCCCATCACGTAATGCACGGCAGGGCTGACCGGCAGCAGGTCTTTGGTCAAATCCAACCCGTAGCGCAAACAGGTTTCAAAGATGTTCGGGAAGCGTTCGCGCAGGAAAGCCGCATCAAGATGCGTCAAGTCCAGGAACATCCATTTTTGGTGGGTGCGTTCGGCTTCGGCGACGATAGCGCGGGCGACGATGTCGCGCGGGGCAAGTTCGCCGCGTTCGTCGTAGCGTTTGGCAAAGGCTTCGCCATCGTGATTGCGCAGAATTGCGCCTTCGCCGCGCAGGGCTTCGCTGAGCAGAAAGCGCGGCGCTTCCGGCAAAGCGAGCGCAGTCGGATGAAACTGCACGAATTCCAAATCGGACATCATCGCGCCGGCGGCATACGCCATTGCCATGCCGTCGCCGGTGGCCACGCTGGGATTGGTGGTTTGCGCAAACAACTGCCCGGCTCCACCTGTGGCCAGCACCACGGCGCGAGCGAGCATTTCGCGCCGCAAACTTTCGTCCGGGTCAATGAATTGCACGCCGATGCAGCGCCCGTCTTCGACCGTCAGCCCGATGGTGGCGGCGTGCGCGGCCAAGCGGATGTTCGGATGTTTGCGGGCGGCGGCGATTAACGAGCGGACGATTTCGCGTCCGGTGGAATCGCCGTGCGCGTGCAGAATGCGGCGGCGCGAATGCGCTGCTTCGCGCGTGAAGGCAAGTTCGCCGCCTTCGCGGTCGAATTGCGCGCCCCATTCGATCAGTTCGGTGATGTAGCGCGGCCCTTCGGCGACCAGCACGCGGACGGCTTTTTCGTCACACAGGCCCGCGCCGGCAATTAGCGTGTCTTCGACGTGCAAGTCAATCTGGTCGTCGTCCGACAGCGCCACGGCCACGC
>CAZRXE010000487.1:0-2193 GCA_964603695.1 uncultured Heliomicrobium sp. | reverse complement strand
ATAAGCCTTCTGCTCTTCCGCCGCTTTGATGTCCACGTCGGTGACTTCCCGGCCTTCTTCCAATTCGATGATTTTGGCTTTGGCTTCGTCCGTGGTGTCCGGGTGAAAGGTTTCAGGGATGTAAGAGCGCGAGGTTTGCATCGAGAAAAAGCCTTGCCGCGTGGCCAGCCCGACGCTGACTTTGTATTTGCCGGCGGGCAAACCGAAGACTCGATATACGCCGCGATCATCGGTTCGATACGTGCCCAGGCTGACTGGCGGCGGAGGCGGTCCGGCCATTCTGGAAGCACTGGGCACCGTGATCTGATTCACGCGCACGTTGATTTCGACCACCGGCTCGCCGTGGGCATCCGTCACGCGCCCAGTGATGACGCCGCCGCGTTTCAATTTGATTTCCACGTTCTCGACGGTCTCGCCGTCGCCGACATTCACCGTTTTGCCCGCGAACGAGGAAAAGAGGTGATCGCTTTCGGCGACGAAAGTCGGTGCCAGCGCGCCCAAAACATATTGTCCGCCGGAAATTCCCGTCAGCCGATAACGTCCGTCTGCGTCGGTCTTGGCGCGTGGAAACGAGGACGCAGGCCCGGTCGGATTTTGCAGTCGAATCGTGACGACTACGTTACGCATCGGCTCGCCGTTCAAAGTGACCACGCCTGCGACGGTCGCCGAGCCTTCTTTGGGCGGTGTTTGTGCAAACAGCTTGCAGGGCAGCGTGAAGGGAACAATCAAAACAAAGAGCAGAAACATTTGGCCGAACAAGCTTCTTTGCGACAGCATAAGGATTCCTCCAAAGTCATTGCCGATGGGTCAGGTTGTGAAACGTGCAAGAGGGGTTTGGGTGAAATTTTGACGGGCGAATTCTACGCGCCTTGTAGCGGCGAGGCCAGCTTTTTCATAGTATTCACGGCGTTCGCAAACTATTTTCAGAGGTTGTCAAACAATGCTTACGGCGGATTTGGCCATTGCCTTTCAACGCGGCGACCGCATACAGCCGCGCCGTTTGGAACCGGACGACACGCATCTGAGCGTCGCCGAAGACTTGATCCGTCTGGTGGCGGAACACCTCAATGCGCGCCGCGCCGAACTCGACCGTGCGCTGGACGATTATGTCGGCACGGGAACCGATTACAGAATCCTGCGCGGGTTGATCAAACTGCTGATAGACGCTTGCGAATTCCAAACCGGCGGCGCGATTGAGCCAGAACAGCTTCGGCAAAAACTCTTTCTCAAAGCCAAAGCGCATCATCCGGTGACCGCCGCTGTGCGCCAGCAACTGTTGGCGGAATTGGCTGAAGAGTTGGGCGAGCAGCCGGAAGCTCTGGCCGACAGCTTGTACGCCGATTTGACGGACAATCAGCGGTTGATCGCTTTTGAGGAAATGACGGCGGATGCGTTGATTGAGCGTTACAACCTGGCGCAGATGCAGGCGCTGCTTTATCGCTGCGTGGAAATGCGGCTGACCATCGCTCCGCAGGAAGTCGCCGGTTACAGGCAGTTGTTCGCGGCGATTAAACGCTACGATCTGATTCACACGATTCGCGGACAGGCGGATCAAGGTTACGAAGTTGTGTTGAGCGGCCCGGTTTCGCTCTTTCATCGTTCGCAAAAATACGGCATTCGGATGGCGGTGTTTCTGCCCGCGCTGTTGGAGTGCAGCGGCTGGCGAATGCGTGCCGAAATCGAAACCAAACGCGGCAAGCCATTTTTTGAACTCAGCCGCGAACGCCGCGACTCGATGCTGGAAGAATCCGTCTGGACGGGCGGCGACGCGCTGGAAAAGTTTTTGACTGCCTGGGCGCGGCTCCAAAGCGATTGGCGCGCGGACGTTTGCCGCGAAGTCGTGGATTTGGGCGGAACGGCGTTTGTGCCGGACGCTGTGCTGGAAGATTCCATGGGGCGGAAGCTTTACGTGGAAGTCTTCGGCTTCTGGACGCCGCGTTATTTGAAAGATCGGCTGGAAGAATTTGCGCGCGCCGGCTTCACGAATTTTGTTTTGTTGGTGTCGGAAGAATTGCGCGGCAGCCGCGAAGCGCCGGCGGCGTTGCCGCCCAATGTGGTGGGTTACAAAACCTCGCCGGATGCGCGGGCGGCACTGGCGGCTGTGGAAGGCAGTACGCGAGCGTGAAAATAACGCGACCAGTTCACGGCAGAGAATCCCAGAGATACAAACCCTACGCGAAGCCTCTGCGGTTA
>CAZRXE010000486.1:0-4533 GCA_964603695.1 uncultured Heliomicrobium sp. | reverse complement strand
GGTTGACGTGGCTGGGTGGCACGCGCATTCTGGAACGAATCGAAGAACTCGGTTACGACACGCTGAATCAAAGGCCCGTGATTTCCACTTTCGACAAAGTGCGTTTGCTCATCCGAACCCTGATCGGGTAAAACATCGGCGCGACCTTGACCGGTGATCCTTCGCAGCAACTTGATTGGCCTGACCGCATCTCCTGCGCAAACAAATTAACCAATCTGGAGGAATCATGAAGCGATTGTTTCTCGCTTTCGCAGTTGCGAGTACTTTGGGACTGACTGCCCTCACGCAGGAGAAAGGCATCAGCCCGGAATTGCTGAGTCTGGCCAACGCCGAACGTGCCTTCGCCAAAATGTCCGTGGACAAAGGCGTTCCCGAAGCCTTCTATAACAACTTCGCCGAAGAAGGCATTAACTTTCAGCCGCATCCGGTCAACACGCGCGAAGCCTATCGCAAGAATCCGCCGCCCGCGCCAAATCCTGATGCGCCGCCGCGTCCCGTGCTGAATTGGGTACCTATTTACGGCGACATTTCGGCGGCGGGCGATATGGGCTATACCACTGGCCCGTTTTTGGTCGAAGACCGCAGCCCCGCCAAACGGCCTTCGCGACACGGCATGTATTCTTCGGTCTGGAAAAAACAGGCGGACGGCAGTTGGAAAGTCGTACTCGATCTGGGCATTCAGTTGAACGAGGCCGTCGCGCCGCTCGATGCGCCGTTCCAAGCCGCGCCGCAATGGAAAGTCCGCGCGCGCAACGGAGATGGCGAAAAGGATTTGGCCGCTCTGCTCGGCGCCGACCGCACGTTTTTCGCAAATGCGAAAAACGCTTCGACCACGGAAGCCTGGAAAAAACTATTGAGCGAAGATGCGCGCATTCATCGCCACCTGATGATGCCCGTAGTCGGCAACGTCGGCTTGCAAGCCTGGATCGCCAAACAAACAACGGCGCTCAGCGGCGAACCGATCAAGGCTGATGTCGCGCGTTCAGGCGATTTCGGCTACAGCTACGGCAAATATGAACTGAAAGCCGAGAAGGTTGAGAAAGGCTATTACGCTCGCGTTTGGAAGCGCGATGCCAAAGGCGACTGGCGCATTGTGTTTGATGTCACCAATCCCTTGCCGGAGGAAACCAAATGAACCAACGAGTTTTTCTGAAGCCGCTTTTGGCGGTTCTGTTTTTTGGAGTGTTACTGACGTTTGCGCGTGGGAGAGGCTTCAACCTCTCTTCCTTGCCGGAACAGACTGAAGTCCGTTCCACGCCGCTCAACGTCACGGACGTTTCCGGGCTGGCCAAACAAATTCAGGCGCGCTTTTTGCAATTGCGAAAAGACGCTGAATTTCCCGGCGCGAACATAGGCATCGTCTGGGGCAACGACAAAGCCATGAGCGTTTCGGTCGGCTTTGCGGACTTGGAAAATCAAAAAGCCTTGAAGCCGGAAGACCGCATGCTGGCCGGCAGCATCGGCAAAACCTACGTTTCCGCCGTCACGCTGCAATTAGTTGAAGAAGGCAAACTCGACCTCGATGACAAGATCGAAAAGTGGTTGGGCAAGGAAGCCTGGTTTTCGCGGTTACCCAACGCCAAAGACATCACATTGCGCATGCTGATGAACCACAGCAGCGGCGTCCCTGAACACGTTCAGGAAAAAGCCTTCGCCAAAGCGATGCTCGATCAGCCGGACAAAATCTGGAATCCGGAAGAATTGCTCGCCTACATTCTGGATCGGCAACCGCTGTTTGACGCGGGCAAAGGCTGGAGCTATGCCGACACGAACTACATTCTGGTCGGGATGATTTTCGAGCGCGTGTCGGGCAAGACGATGTACGGTGAAGTGCAGCGCCGCATTCTGAGCAAGCTGAAATTGAAAGAAACCCTACCTTCCGACAGCCGCATCATTCCGGGCTTGATTCCGGGCTATTCGCAAGTCGGCAGTCCGTTCGGCTTTGAAGGCCGCACGATCATTGACGGCAAATTCATCGTCAATCCGCAAATGGAATGGTGCGGCGGCGGCTTCGCTTCGACCGCGCAGGATTTGGCCCGCTGGGCGAAGTTCCTTTACGAAGGCAAAGTTCTTGACCGCGCCAGCCTGGATGAATTGCTGGAAGCGGTTCCGGCCAAAACCGGCAAGGGCGATAAGTACGGTTTGGGTGTGCAAGTGCGAGAAAGCGCTTGGGGCGTCAGTTATGGTCACGGCGGCTGGTTTCCGGGCTATTTGTCGGAGATGGAATACTTCCCGCAGCACAAAGCCGCGATTGCGGTTCAGTTCAACACTGATGATTTCCGCCAACTGAAACGCCGTCCGCGTGTTTATGTTGCCGAAGTGGCGCAGATGGTTTTCAAGTAATCCTGGGCACGCATCGCTTCCAGCGTGCGCTTTGCACGCTGGAAGCGATGCGTGCCCAGGATTACTTCACGCCGAATTTGGCGTAATCCACAGAGCCGTTGCCGCCGCCCGCAATGACCAGCGTCAAGGCCATGGCTAGCAGCGCCAGCGTGTATTCATATCCGCCGCTGGTCAGAAAGAATCCGTTCTTCCAATGCACGCCAACCAGTGCCACGCCCATTACGCCGGCGATCATCAGCGCGCCGATGCGCGTCATGAATCCCAACATGACCATCAACCCGCCGAAAAATTCGGCAAAAGCCGCCGCACTCATCCAGGCCCAGGCCGGCTGTAAAAAAGGAAACGGCGCGGCGGCCTCCGCCCAGGCGGTCAAGCCTCTGCCGCCCCAGACGCCGAAAATCTTTTGCGCGCCGTGCGCGAAGAAAATCGCGCCCAGCGCCAGCCGCAGCGGAAACAAAGCCCACGTATTAATTGTCGTTGTCAAACGTCCTGTCATATTTACTCCTCTTTACTCCTCTTCTGGGAGCGCAAGGCATCCTTGCCCGCGCGCGCGACGCACAGTTTTTTTAAGTTGCGCGTTCCGCAAGCCTCGCAATCTGTAAGGACTGCGCTCCTAGTGACTATTTATTGCCCAATTTGTCGTGGTTGATCGCGCCGAATAGGCGAACGCGGCGGTGTCACGTCCAACATCACGCTCACTTCACCATTGTCTTCAAGCGTCGTCGTCACGGTTTGCGAAATGCGATTAAACACCGCCGTCACGTTATACGAACCTTTGAAGCCTCGCGAGCGAAATTTTCCCGCCCCGTCAGTCGTGCCGTTTTCGTTCGTCCACCATTCGCGAAAAACCAGATCGTTGTATACCAGCGCGTTCGGCTTCGACGACCAATCTGCGCGATACATTGCGCCCGTCGGCAGCCAATGTGCTTTTTCCCAAAATCCCCACATCAAAAAATCCGTGAACTTCGGCTGGCTGAAAATCATCGTCATCACATCGCGCGTGAATTCAGCCTGCAAGTCTTCGTCGGCTATGTTGATGTCGAACTCTGTCACAGCCAACTGCACTGGCAAGGTCGAAAAACGCTCGATGATCGTCTGCATTAACGCGGGCGGCGTGATGCGGTCGAAATGGCCTTGCAGCCCGACTCCATCTACCGGCGCGCCATTGGCCAACATCCAGCGCGTCAGTTCAAACAGATAGTTTTGATGATTCACGTCCGCGCCGCCCGCCGCCAGAATGTCGTAATCATTGACAAACAGTTTCGCCTGCGGATCGAGCTGCCGCGCCAGTTGAAACCAACGGACGATTTCTAGGTTTCCCAGCTTGCCTTCGGACGCCGTCACGTTGGCGACGCCGGGAATGCGGCCTTGAATGTCGTAGTTCGTATAAGGTTCGTTGACCACATCCCACTGATAACACTTCCCGCCCGCGTTTGCCGGATCAAGAATTTCCGTAAAGTGGTGATCAATCCGCCCTCGCAAGGTATCGCCCGTCAGACTGCGCGCATTCGCCGGCAAATTGTTTGAAGCCGGCCAAATCAAATTATGCCCGCGCACCGGCAGGTTTTGATTTTTCAGCCAGCGCAAAGCATCCATCGTCGCCTGCCGATTCCACGACGCCCAGTCTTCCCAAAATGGCCACTTCAAATCGTTTTCCAAAACGGTCGTCGTGAAATGCGACGCCACGCGCGAACGGTACTGTTCGCGTTCCGCAGCCGTTTGTCCGCTGCCGGCCAGCAATTGCGCCGTCACCGCCGAACCGAATTTGAATGCGTGATTGGTTTGCTGAAGAAAAACCTGTGCGCCCGGCAAAGCGTTGCCGTTGTGGTCGCGCACGGTGACGGTCAAATTACCTTTGCGATGCAGATTGATTCTCTCCGCCGCCGCCACGCGCCAGGGAGCGTTCGCTTCGCCGCGCCCTGGGTAATAAAACTCCGATTTGAATTGCGACAGGCTGACCGTCTGCCCGTAATTATCCAGCGCCACGCCGCCGACCTCGAATTTCTGCGGCCCAAAGGCGAACTGAAACACCAGATGCGCTTGTCCGACGGCAAAGTTATCGTGCGCCTTGAACGGAAGCTGATACCGCCGCCACTCGACCGCGTCGTTCGGGAAATTGACGCTGAGAGATTTGTCGAAAGGACTGCCGTTGCGTTCAAACACCACCTGTGCGCGAATCACCGCCGTGTT
>CAZRXE010000485.1:0-7050 GCA_964603695.1 uncultured Heliomicrobium sp. | reverse complement strand
CAGCCCTTGCGCATTGGTCGCGACCATCACGACGTAGCCTGTCTTGCCAGGGTCTTCGCTGCTGGCCAGCAGGGTACGCGTTTGATTGGCGGCCAGCGTGACGAAGCTGCTCTGTACCTGGCAGTTGCGAACGAAAAACACGCGCACGTTGACGCCGTCTCGCGGATTGGTATTGGTCAGCGAAATCAGCGTGTTGGTTGCGCTGGGATTGGCGTTATCGCTGGTGTATTTCGGCAGGAACAGCACGCTGCCGGCTTTGGTGTTGCTGACTGCGCTTTTCGGCGCGTTTGATCCAACCTGCGGAATGCCAGGCCCAACCTGCGGCTGATCGTTCTGCGCTGAAGCGGAACGTCCAAGGAAAAAGGCCGCTGAAACGGTTGCCGTCAAACAAAGGACAAAGAGAAGTGCGACTTTTCGCGCGCGCGCGGCGCGCGCTGATTGAGAGCGAAGAATAAATTTCATTTTTCCCGATTTGGTGTCGTGAGGGTTGAATTGCATAACAGGATTCTCCTCATTGGCAATCGGCGGAAGCTGACATCGCACGTGAAATGCAGCGGCGTTAGTCGAGGCTCCCGCAAGGTAAAACTGCCGTAAGATAAACTGAATGAGCGGTAAACAAATGGGTCGAATACGAGCGAACAATGAAATGGCTAATCGTGCTGGCGAAGCCGTGACGACTCAAGAAACATTCACCTAACGATCAGGCACCATGCCAATTTTGAGTAATAAGGACGGCACCGTCCGTGGCATTTAGAGTTTGGTAGCGCTTACGGCAAAGTCAGGTAAAAGGGTTTCTTACGGGCTTAACCCCAGGGCTTAACTAAGATACTCAAAATACAAACGATGCTGCATACCTGAGCCCAAACGCTGAAAGTCGGTTTTGATTGAGATAAGGCTTGATGCGGGGCGCTCAAGCTTGGAAATTAACATCCGCAGGATCGGGGTACGGACTGGATGGATCGAAGTTGCTGATTGCGTTGTGGCATTTGCCTTGAGGCTGCCGTGAGGTCGCGTTCAGCGGGGCGGAGAGTAGCACACGCTACAAAACGCCGCAAGACATTTCCCCGGCAAGGCTTTCCGGGAATTTGGCGGCGCAGTTTTTCCAATTTTTCGTTGCCAAATCGCACCTTTCCTTCTTCGGCGCTTCGTTGTAAAAAGACGCTGGCAACGCTCGACAATGCATTTGGCAATCCTGCCGAAACCTGAAATAAAGCGAGACGAATATGAACCCCATTGAAGAACAACAGTTGATGTTGACGCGCAGACATTTTTTCAGCCGCTGCGGGCTGGGTGTCGGCACTGCGGCGCTGGCTTCGCTGCTGGCGAAAGACGGTTTTGCGCGCGGTGACGATGCGAAGCCGGGCTTGCCGGATTTGCCGCACTTTGCGGCGAAAGCCAAGCGCGTGATTTACCTATTTCAGGCGGGCGGGCCGTCGCAATTGGATTTGTTTGATCACAAGCCCGGACTCGCCAATTTGCGCGGCGAGAACCTGCCGGATTCGATTCGGCAAGGCCAGCGGCTGACCGGCATGACGGCGCATCAATCGAGTTTTCCGACCGCGCCGTCTATCTTTAAATTCGCGCAACACGGCAAATCCGGCGCGTGGTTAAGCGAATTGCTGCCGCACACGGGAAAAATCGCCGACGACATCAGTTTCATTCGTTCGCTGCACACCGAACAAATCAATCACGATCCGGCGATCACTTGTTCGCTGACGGGTTTTCAATTGGCCGGGCGTCCGAGCCTGGGTTCCTGGCTGGCTTACGGATTGGGCAGCGAGAACAAAGACCTGCCGGCTTTCATCGTCATGGTTTCGGTCGGGCGCACGGGCGGCGATCAACCGCTTTACGACAGACTGTGGGGCAGTGGCTTTCTGCCTTCGCGGTATCAAGGGGTGAAGTTCCACAACGGCCCAGACCCCGTGCTTTACCTTTCCAATCCGCCTGGGATCAACAAAGAAGTCCGCCGCAAGTTTTTGGACGATCTGGCCGAACTCAATCAACTCAACGCCAAAGAATACGGCGACCCCGAAATCCAATCGCGCGTGGCGCAATACGAAATGGCCTACCGCATGCAGACCTCCGTGCCGGAACTGACGGACTTGTCAAAGGAATCCGAAAAGACTCTGGAACGTTACGGCCCGGACGCGCGCAAACCCGGCACGTTCGCCTTCAACTGCGTGCTGGCGCGGCGACTGGCCGAACGCGGCGTGCGCTTCATTCAACTGTTTCATCGCGGCTGGGATCAGCACGGCTCGTTGCCGCGCAACATTCGCAAACAGGCCGAAGACACAGATCAACCGTCGGCGGCACTGATTCAGGATTTGAAAGAGCGCGGGATGCTCGATGACACCTTGGTGATATGGGGCGGGGAATTCGGGCGCACTGTCTATTCGCAAGGCAAACTGACCGCCGATGATTATGGTCGCGATCATCATCCGCGCTGTTTCACCGTTTGGCTGGCAGGCGGCGGCATCAAACCGGCAATGAGCGTTGGCGAAACGGACGATTTCAGCTACAACATCACGCGCGATCCGGTTCACGTTCACGACCTGAACGCTACCATCCTGCATTGTCTGGGCATTGACCACACCCGGCTGACTTTCAAATTTCAAGGCCGCTATTACCGCCTGACGGACGTTCACGGCAACGTCGTTAAACCAATGCTTGCCTGATCCTTTTTCGGCGAGGACGTGGTGCAAGCTTAGCAGATCAGTTTTGGCTGACGGCAGCTTCCAGCACGCTACTTTTTAGTGCCATGTGCGAATCGTTCCAAACGGCGCGTCCATCGCGAACCAGAATGGCTTGAGGCGATTCGTGCTGTACGGCGAGCAGGCGCGCTAGTTCGTTGCTCACTTCGCGGGCGGTTTGCACGATAATGACGCAATTGCGCACCTGACTGCTTTCAGGCGATTGCAGGTAACGCTCGAATTCTCCGAAAGCGCGTTGGCTGATTCCGCAGATGCGACTGTGTTTGAAAAACAGCACAGGTTGCTGTTCGCTCAGCTTTATCATCTCGGCCAAAGCCGCAGTTGAGGCGATCTCTTGGTAACTCATCTTGTTGACGTTCGCTCCTGGTGAAATTGAGTTGAAAGGTTTTGTTAGGTTGAACAGGAATAGCATCCCAGGCTGTCGCGGTGCAACTGGTGACGGATTTGTCGCGATGAAAAAAGGCCGCCAATCCGTGAAGACTGGCGGCCTCGAGTTTGCAGCGATTCTCTGCGAAATTGCGCGCCGATGAATGCAAATTCATCGGCGCGCAAACCTTTTGCATCACGGGTCTGCGAAGGGGCAGATGATCCCTCTGGTCGCCGTGATGTTGTTAATCAGCTCCAGATATACGACCAGTTGGTCAATCTGTTGGTTGGTTCCCGTGGTAAAGAGCGTTCGCGCCTGTGCCAGCAGTTCGATCACTCGTGGATTGCCGGGAATTTGCACTATGACGTTCGGCCCATTGTAAAAACAGGTAGCACGATTAAGAACAGTGCGCGGATAACTCAAAGTATTGAGTTGCGCGGCCACAAATTGAGCTTCCAGACGTTCTTTCGCGGTTCCCATTCCCGACAGTGCTGTGACGATTTCATCGTCGTTCAGCGCGTTCCGGTTCAGTGACAGAAGGAAAATGCTTCCAGTACCGCCATTGGCGTTGTACAAGTTGCGGCGCGCGCCATCGAACAGCAGCCACATGTCCACGCTGTTGAAACAGCCTGGCACGCATTGATCGTCCGGCGGTGCCAAGGTGTCCAGGAAGTTATTTTCCAGGCTGTCTTCGCTGGGAACCAGTGGCATGTTGATGTTGTTGAAATCAATCGCCGTCTTGCCCGCGCCAGGAATGACGCCGGTATCAATGTAGTTCGGCAGGTTGATTTCGGTGACGCGGTAGTTTCCGGCGGGAATGTTGGTGAATTCGTAAGTGCCGTCGGTCTTGGTCTGTTGTTCGGCCGTCACCGTGCCGCTGCCGGTTTCAACCAAACGGATGGTTACGCCGGGAATCGGCGGCTCGCCCACGTCAATTTTGCCGTTGACGTTTCGGTCGTCAATCACGCGGCCACGGACATTGGCAAACGGCTGAATCATTCCTCTTTTGAAACCGATTCCGTCAATTTCGGCTTCATTGCTTTGCGCCAGATTGCCGGGAATGTTGCCCATTGCGTCGGCGCGGTAGAACTTCTCATCGCGCGTTCGATTGGCATAAACCGCCACGTATTTCACCAGCACCGGATTGCCCTGTGCGTTGCGGAATTGCCATTGCGACGCGAAGTCCTCGCCTTCCTGCGGCGAAGGGTCAGTGCCTGCCGGCGCGGAGGTGAACGGACTCATGCCGTTGTAGTCCTTGAAACCGTCGGCGAAGATTTTGGTCAGTGAGGCGCGAAACCATTTGTTATTCGGCGCAACGCCGGTTCCGCCCAATCCGAAATAGCCAGGAGTTTGGGCGGCGATCAAGGCTTCGGCGCGGTCGTTAGTTCCCCAAACGGTGAATTCCGCCGCTTCCAAAAGCACATTTCCCAGCCCGCCTGCTGGAGGATTTGCGGCTTTCGGGCCATATCCCGGAATTTCAGGATCGAAAAGGTGGTCGAGCGAAGGGAACACCGTTACTTCGCTGGTGGCGACCAGATCATTCTGTGCGCCAATCTGCCAGATGAACGGCTGCCTGCCGATATGCACAAAACGGAATCCGGGATTGATCTTCTGTCCGCCGACCATTATTTCGTTTGTCGGGTCCATGCTGTCTAAATCGCCAATATTGCTTCCCGCCTGCTTGATATTGAAGGCGTTCAAGTTGGCAAACTCGTAACGATCATTGAATCCGTTTCCGGTGTCGCCCGCCAGGTCTCCGACTTGCGGAACGTTTGACGCAAACCCGAATTCCAGTGGCGCGATTTCGTAGTCCGCTCCAACCGTTCCGGCAGTGCCGTCCACGGTCGGTAGGGTAATCTGCCCAACCGGACTGTTATATGTACGATTCGGAGCGCTTTGCCCCGAAGTCTGATAAGCGGCGCGCCAGGCGAACACCGCCAGACCTGCCGCAACCAATCCAAGTACCAATAAAAATCTGGATCTCAATTTTCCTCCTCTAGCTTTAACTCTTCGGAATTCGTGAGGCCGAAGAGTAAGCTCGCTGTCGAACTATGAAAACAGCGTCTGAGAGTGATGGGTGAATGCACCAAAACAACCAAAGCAAGTTGATAGAAATTGACTGAAATGGAAATCCCTTTACCGCCAGATCGTTTTTGGGCACATTGGGTAAGGGTTAATTGAGTGGCGGTATGTTAGCTGTCGGGGTTGCTCATCGCGCTTACTTGACGGGGTCGGACGGGACGATGAACTTCAGCCAGTATTCCAGGATCGTCAGTGAAGGAGCAAAACAACAAAACGACGGTCGCCGCTTGGAGCTTGCTACGTAGTGAAACTTCGCAGTCTTAATACTACCTGCAAACCGCGAATATCCTTTTTCCTGTACGGCAACGAGATTATTGATCGCATGCTGTCACTTGAAGCCGAATTTATCTTGTGAGGGACTCAGGCGCATGCCAACGACTCAATGAATGCATCCTGATTTCGGTTCCAGTGATTGCCTGAAGAGTGATCTGATCTTCCAAAATGCGTTCAACGCAGCTTCCATTGCGGTAATGGTGAGGCATAACTGCGTTTGGTGCTTTCAGGCGGGGCGGATTATACACACGGCCCCAGGGCAGTTCAACCGATTTATCCTTTGCCTATCAGTGGTTAGGATTAAATTCACTTCTCGCTGTCATCGCGTTGAGTGCCGGTTTTACCGAATGCGAGAAAGAGGCCATCTCCGTTGCGGAAAAGTTTGAACGGATGCCACGGGCTTGCTCCTCGGAGGTTCACGTTTGCCGATACGAGAGCGCAGGATTGTTCCCGGATGCTACGGGACAAGCTCGTGGCATCATCTTGTCAAAGCTGAAGCCGGGTAGTTCCTGTAAGTCGAACCTTTCCGCAACGGAGGAAGTAATAAGTGTAAAAGGCAAATAAGGACACCGCATCTAACATAGATTCCAAACGGAGCCCGCGTTCCAAAGCCAATGGCCTCAGTGGTGAAGGCCGGTGCCCGGTGAACGAGTCGTTAAATTGAAAGCCTTTCTTCTTTCCACTAAGCTACGCCTGCATCAAAACTCACTGACGGAGGCTTCCCTTGAACATCAAATTTATACTGTTGATGTTGTTGCTGACGGCGACGGTGTCTGCTCAGATTTCGCCCGCCGCTGCTGCGAAAAGTTATCGCCAAACGCACGAACACGTAATTATTGATGAATACATCGCGCTGCTTTCTTTGCCGAACGTGGCTTCGGACGCGCCGAATATTCGCCGCAACGCCGCGTTGATTTCACAAATGCTGGAACGTCGCGGCGTCAAAACGCGTCTGCTTGAATTGCCGGAAGTTCCCGACGCGCCACCGGTCGTTTACGGCGAAATCCGGACGCCGGGCGCGACACGCACGCTGACTTTTTACGCGCATTACGACGGCCAGCCTGTCGAACCGGCCAAGTGGGTGGGAGGTGATCCGTTCAAACCGATCCTGCGTTCGGCTTCGCTTGAAGCCGGCGGCAAGGACATACCGCTGCCGGGCCAGGACGAAAGGTTCGATCCCGAATGGCGGCTTTACGCGCGTTCGACTGGCGACGATAAAGCGCCGATTTTGGCTATATGCGCCGCACTCGACGCCATCAAAGCCAACAGCCTGAAGCTCAGCGCCAATCTCAAATTCTTTTTTGAAGGCGAAGAGGAAGCCGGTTCGCCGCACCTGGAACAAATCGCCGAAAAGTACCGCGACCTGCTTGCGACCGACGCCTGGCTGATTTGCGACGGCCCGGTGGATCAAACGCGGCGGCAGCAAGTCTTTTTCGGTGCGCGCGGCGTGACCGGATTTGAAATCACTGTTTATGGTCCGCGCCGCGAATTGCACAGCGGTCATTACGGCAACTGGGCACCGAATCCGGCGTTGATGCTGAGCAAGCTGCTGGCTTCGATGAAAGACGATGACGGGCGCGTGCTGATTGAGGATTATTACAAGGGCATCGAACCGCT
>CAZRXE010000484.1:0-5181 GCA_964603695.1 uncultured Heliomicrobium sp. | reverse complement strand
GTGTTTGCCGCCAGCGTCGCAGGACTGGTTGTGCAAAGCGTTTGATCCGGGCCGGCGTTGGACGCTGTCGGCGCGGCGTTGTAAGTAATCACCACATCGACAGTCGAAGCCGTGCAAGTCGCATTGCTGATCGTCCAACGCAAAGTGTAAACGCCCGCGCCACCCGCCGGTGTGAAGGTCGCCGCCGGATTGCCGGTGCTGTTGAATTGACTTGTCGAAGTCGAAGGCCCGGTGACAACCGACCACGCACCTGTGCCGACGCTCGGCGTGTTTGCCGCCAGCGTTGCAGGACTGGTTGTGCAAAGCGTTTGATCCGGCCCCGCGTTGGCCGCTGTCGGCGCGGCGTTGTAAGTAATCACCACATCGTCAGTCGAAGCAGTGCAAGGTGAATTGCTGACCGTCCAGCGCAAGGTATAAACGCCCGCGCCGCCTGCCGGTGTGAAGGTCGCCGCCGGATTGCCGGTGCTGTTGAATTGACTTGTCGAAGTCGAAGGCCCGGTAACCACAGACCACGCACCTGTGCCGACGCTCGGCGTGTTTGCCGCCAGCGTCGCAGGACTGGTTGTGCAAAGCGTTTGATCCGGGCCGGCGTTCGCGACGGTCGGCGGTGCGTTGAAGGTAATCACCACATCGTCCGTCGAAGCCGTGCAAGGCGCGTTGCTGATCGTCCAACGCAAAGTGTAAGCGCCTGCGCCGCCCGCCGGCGTGAAGGTCGCCGCCGGATTGCCGGTGTTGCTGAATTGACTTGTCGAAGTTGAAGGGCCTGTAACCACAGACCACGCGCCTGTTCCTGTCGTTGGCGTATTGGCCGCCAGCGTTGCCGGGGCAGTCGTGCAAGCTGTTTGATCCGGGCCGGCATTGGCCGTTGTGGGTTGCGCTGTAACGTTGACAGTGGCGCTGCCGCTGCCTGTGATGGCGCAACTGTTGGCGTCCTGACTGCCGGTGGCAACGGAGTAAGTGGTGTTCGAGGCAGGGCTGACCGGGAAGGTGAAGACTGGGCCATTGCCGGTTTGAGTGCCACCGCCGTTGGTCAGCGTCACTGTGTAAGGAGCCGTACCGCCACTAACGGTGACGGTCACGTTGGTCGAACCGCCGGCGCAAATGGTTCCGCCGCCGCCGACCGTTCCCGTAATCGTCGGGCAACTGGCTGCAACGGTCAGAAAGTTGTTGGCGGTGACGCTTTGGCCGTCTGGATTCGTCACCGTGACGTTCTTCGCTCCGATGGATGCGCCGACCGTGGAAAGGTTCAAGGTGATGCTGGTCGGACTGTTATAGGTAACGCTGTTGACGGTCACGCCGCCGGTGACGAATGCCGCAATGTGGTTGAAGGGCAATGCGGGCGCGGGCAGGTTCGTGCCCGGATCATAAAAGCCCGAACCACTGGACGATGTACCTGTGATGGTGACGTTGACGGAAGCCTGTCCGACAGTCACGGAAGACGGAGAAGCCGTGGACAAAGCAGCCGGCGGCGGAGCAGCCAGTTTCGCCACGCGCACCGCATAAGAATTGGCGGCCTGGTTATATTCCTGAATCGCCCACAACGTCATATCGTCAAGCGGGTCGAGACTGATATAGGAATAATCGCCCCAACGCCGTCCGCTTGCTCCGCCGGGATCGTTCGCCGGGTTATAGCCCGCTGCCGAAGTGCCGAATGCCACGGCGGCAGTGGTTGGCGGGCCGTCCATCGTTCCCAAAGTATCGCCGGCGAGTCTGCCGACATAAGCCGGCGTGGCCCCGACAACGCCGGCCATGGTGAAGCCGAGTACGGCGTGTCCCTGACCGCTGACGGCGATGGACGGAATGATGTATTGCCGCGCCGCCGCGCGCGTGGCCGCGTTGTCGAACACCGTGCCGGATTGCACCAGCGTCGGCGTGGTCGTCAGATTTTGGAATTCGTACCAGCGCGAAGCATTGCGCGCCTGCGCGGCGGTATTGGCGACACCGGCGGCACTGACGCGAAAGTTATGCGCCGTCCACAGTCGTCCGTTGCGAATCATCGCCGCAAACAGCCGATCATCCAGCGTGTCCAGGTTACCGTTTGTCCCCCCTGTGTTGCCGGCGTGTTCCACGGGATTCTGGGAAGTCGTGGTAGGAACAGTCACGCTGATGTTGGCGGAAATGGTCGGTGAGGCGCTACCGGGATTGCTGACGCGGCGAAACTGGATCAGGCTGAAAGCGAGTGTGTCCACCCCAACAAAATACCCTTCAGTTGAGCCTGAATCTAAATTGTCCACGCCGCGTGGCGAAAACGGCCCTGCGACAGCGCCGGTAGCAACGTTCGCGAACGCCGTCGCCAAGCCTGGCCCCGCGCCCAGAATGGACGATTTCTGCACGACATAGGCATTGCAGCCCACGAAAGACCCTGCGCTGGTAAACATATTGCCGCCGATATACAGCGCATTCACGTCCACGCCCAGCGAAGGGTAATCAAGGAAGTTCGTGCCGGGATCGCCTTGGAATTGAAAGAATGTCCAGACCGTACCCGCGCTGATCGTTCCGTTGCTGGCAGCATCGCTGACGGCAATCATCAAACGATTGGCCGCTGTCGTCGTGCAGGTGTTATTGGTGCAAGGCACGTCAATGATGGTCAGAAACCAGCGTTTGGTGAACCGGTCGTAACGCACGTTCGGGTCGCTGGTGAAGTTGAGAACAACCGGCGCAACGACCGGCGTCATGACCGAAGCGAAAAAGACATCCGGGTCGGCATTGATGACGCCGTCCGCCGCGCCGGCTTTGGTATAGGTGCGGATGCGTCCGTTTTCAAAGGCCACGAACTGCGTCGGGCCGACCGCACCCATCGTGTCCGGCGGAAAAGCGACGGTATCGGTAAGAGTCGGCCCATCAAACGAAAGGCTGGTGGTTTGCGGCGCGCGAGGTCGCGTTGGCGACTGCTGGTTTTTGTCCGGCACGGGCCATTGCGCCACTTCCGGTGCGCCGGGCCGAGCCTTCTTTTCCTCGCGCTCGATTTCGCGTTCCGGCTTCATACGCACTATCTGGCGCACCGGCGCTGCGGCTTGCTGACGCATAATATCGCGGACGGTGCGCGGAATGCCCTCGTCCATGACGATCTTCGCGCCGGTAATGGTGCCGTCGGCGTTGATCTGCGAAGTTGAGAGATATTGGGCGTTTTTGGATTGCCGAGTATTGGGCGAGACCGGAACAGAGTTTCCGGTTCGACCCGCAAATCGTCGCGTGCCGGTTTGTTCCTCGGCAGGTTCATTTTTCCAGCGGCCTTTTTGCAGCACGATGCCTGCCGCGCCAATGGCCGCCAGGCAAGTCAAAAGAATAACTGCTCGTGTGTATAAGCTTCTTTTTCTCTTTCGAGAGGGAGATGGGTCTATTGAATTCATTTTTATCCTCAGGGAAGTTAAGAGTTAGCAGATCGTCTTCTACTCGACTTCAGACAAATTGGGATCAATTGCCGGTAAGTTACCGATCACAATCAAATTTTGCGGATTTCGACTTTTTGCGGCGAATGCCTTACTTCTTACGGAATGTTCTCTGAACTGATGGTCAGTTCTCGGCTTGGCTGTGCCGCAGATTTATCAACCTACAGGACAGCCAAACCGAGAATTGCCATGAATCCGTGGAACCACCGGCGAGCCGACGGATGGTAATGCAACTTCGGTTAAGGTGAAAGCTGACTGAGAAGCCCCGGAGCAATCGGACACACGCCGAAATCAGGTTGAACGGTGAACACGGATGAACTGCGTCATCATACCGCTTCATCATCTGGCAACCGCATTCACTTTTTTGTTGATGTGCCGATCCATCATCCGCACCATCTCCGCGCTGGTGAACGGTTGCCATCCGTGCGGCTTCATCGGACGACCGTATTCAAACACCGCTTCGGCTTTTGGATTGTCGGCGGCTTTCAAAAAGTCTTCCATCATATAAACCGCCAGATTCAGATAGTAGTTGTCCATATCGCCGCAATAGACATGAATTTTGCCCACGAGATCAGGCCCGATCTTCGCCCAGTTTTTTTCCAGGTTGTAGCGCAGGTCATAGCCGTTGTCGCGCATATACAACGCGACCTCGCGGTCAATCTTCCCCGTCCGCCGATCCCAGATCGGACGCGGATAACCGTCCTTGCCGACGGGGCCGTAAGCAGCATCCCAAGCCGCAATCTGTTGCCCCGAACGAATGCGGCTGCCCAGCACTTCTTCCAACTGAGACATCTCGCGCATCGTCAACGTCACCTGTCCATTGGCGTCGCGCGACAGCGGACGAATCAGCTTCGCCCAATCACCCGCCGGAACTTCAAAGGCATTGTCGTCTTCGTAAACGTTCGACATCTGGTAGCGGCGGAAGTCCACCGGATCGGGATAGAGCGACCAGGTACCGTTGAAAAACTTCGGATGGAGAATTTGCAGCGCCAGCGATTCCCATCCGCCCGTCGAACCGCCCGTCAACACGCGCGCCTGCGGTTCGGCAATCAATCGAAAATTCTTTTCCAGATACGGAATCAATTCGGTCAGCAACGCATCCCCATACGGCCCGTTGTTGGCCGAGTTCACCGCGTACGAATCGTCGTAATACGGCGTCGGGTGTTGAAAGGTCACGGCGGCCATGCGCGGGAAATCATTCGACATCCACGCCTGCGAAAATTCAGCCGCCGTTTCGCGCGCGCCGCGTGACAAGCGCGCCTTGCGCTGTTCAGCACTCTCCGGCGCGGCGGGCGCTTGCGTCGTAAACCCGAATGGCGCGCCCAGGCCAAAATGCCCTTGAATGTAGATCGCCGGATACTTCCGATTCGCTTCCTCGGCGTAGCCCTTCGGCAACAGCACCGAAGCGCCCAGGTACATCGGATGCCCCCAGAACTCGCTCAACAGCTTGCTCTGAATCTTCACGCGCTTGACCCATTCGGTATCGGGCGGCACCACGACAGCGGGGAGCTTTTTCGTCAGGCTGAGTTTCAGGTTGAATCCGGCAGCGGGATCAATCTGCACGCGCTGCACCTCGCTGACCAGATTGCCCGGCGAACGATTCCACTGCTGGCCTTCCCATTGATCCATATGCACCCAGATCGTGTGGCCGTCCTTGCGATGCACTTGCGTGTACACGTTCATCAACGCTTGCACGTAATACTCACCCGCCGGAATCTCGCTCAAACTTTTCAGCGGAAAACCCAACACGCCCGCATCCATCACCGCACTCTCGCCCGCCTTCAGCGCATTC
>CAZRXE010000483.1:0-2872 GCA_964603695.1 uncultured Heliomicrobium sp. | reverse complement strand
CGGTGCAGCGCCGGTGGCGATCATCAGTGCGGCCTTGTGGCAGCGCAAATTCGGCGCGGCGCAAGACGTGATGGGCAAAAGCCTGACGCTCGGCGACAAGAGTTACACGATCATCGGCGTGCTTCCCTCAGGCTTTACGCTGATGGGCAACACGGACGTTTACGCGCCCATCGGCCAATGGGGAACGCCCGCGCTGCGAAACCGGCAGGCGGCGTTGGGCTTGCACGGCATAGGCAGGCTGAAACCCGGCGTCACGTTGGCGCAGGCGCAAGCCGATCTTGGCGGCGTGATGCGCCGTTTGACCGAAAGCTACCCGGACGCCAATCGCGGCCACGGAGCGGCGGTCGTTCCGCTGAAAGACCGTCTGGTGGGCGATGTGCGAATGACGTTGTGGATGTTGTTCGGCGCGGTCGGCTTTGTGTTGCTGATTGCCTGCGTCAATGTCAGCAATCTGTTGCTGGCGCGTTCGACCGGCAGAATGCGCGAATTCGCCGTTCGCGCGGCGCTGGGCACGGGGCGTTGGCGATTGTTGCGGCAATCGCTGGCGGAAAGCATTTTGCTGGCCGGCCTGGGCGGCGGGCTGGGATTGCTGGCGGCGGCGCTCGGCACGCAAACGGCAATCAAGCTGTTGCCCACGGCCTTGCCGCGCGCCGGTGAAATTCGGCTGGATGCGCGCGTGCTGCTTTTCACCGCCGGCATTTCCCTGCTGACCGGCGTGTTGGCCGGATTGGTTCCGGCGCTGAAAACTTCGCAGCATCGTTTGTCGGAAGTACTGAAAGCGGGCGGGCGCGGAGCCGGCAACGTTCGCAGTCGGGCGCAAAGCGCGCTGGTGGCAGTGGAAATGGCGCTGGCCGTGGTCTTGCTGGTCGGCGCGGGGCTGATGATTCGCAGCCTGTCGGCGCTCTGGCAGGTGGATCCGGGCTTTCGCGCGGACAACGTCCTGACCTTCGGGCTGGGCTTTCCGCCGTCAATCAGTCAGGAAAACCAGCCGGCCGCGCGCGCTTCCCTGCGCGAACTGAGCGACAAACTCAACTCGATGCCGGGCGTTCGCGCGGCGTCGTTTTCGGCGGGTGCTGCGCCTTTGCAAAGCGAGGACGATCAATACTTCTGGTTGGACGGCCAGCCCAAACCGGCCAACACAAGCGAAATGAATTCAACGCTGATTTACCGCGTCGAACCCGCGTACCTAGCGACAATGGGCATTCCGCTCAAGCAGGGCCGCTTTTTCACCGCGCAAGATAAAGAGCAAACGCAGCCCGTCGCGGTGATTGATGAAGCGTTCGCCCGGCAGTATTTCCCGAACACCGATCCCATCGGCAAAGGCATTCGCCTGGGCGACGATGAACCCGCGTTGCAAATCGTCGGCGTGGTCGGGCACATCAAACAATGGAGCCTGGCGACGGACGATCAACAATCCTTGCAAGCACAGCTTTACTTGCCATTGCGACAACTGCCGGGCACGCCTCCGCGCGTTAGCGTGTTGATGCGCTTTGAAGGCGCAACAGCCGCCGCGCCTTCTTTCGACGCCATTCGCCGCGTTGTGCAAACCCACCATCGCGAAAACGTTGTGTTCGGCGCGCAAACACTGAAGGAAATCCTGACCGAATCGTTGGCCGCGCAACGCTTCGCGATGATTCTGCTCGAAGCCTTTGCCGCCGTGGCGCTGTTGCTGGCAAGCATTGGCCTGTACGGCGTCATTTCGTATCTGGCCGGTCAACGCGCGCACGAACTCGGCATACGCCTGGCGCTTGGCGCGCAACGCAGCGATGTGTTGCGGCTGGTGCTCGGCGACGGAATGAAGCTGGCCTGCGGCGGCGTGGCGCTGGGCTTGATCGCCGCGCTGGGCTTGACGCGGCTGCTGGCCAATTTGTTATACGGCGTCAGCGCCACTGATCCGCTGACATTCGCCGCCACCGCCGCGCTGCTCGGGGCAATCGCGTTGCTGGCCTGCTGGCTGCCCGCGCGACGCGCAACGAAAGTTGATCCGGTGGTAGCGTTGCGGAGTGAGTGAGGTGGAACGGACTTCAGTCTGTTCCCGCAATGTGGACAGACTGAAATCTGTCCCACGTGTTTGCTTCCGTCTGTGTGAAAGGAAACTGCTTGAAGAGCATAGTTTTGTTTTTCGTGTTCGTTTGTCTGGCAACAATCGCCTTGCGTTCGGCAACGCCGCAATCTCGCGCAACGCCGCAAACCTCCTGGCGAGCGGTGGCCGTCACTTTCGATGACCTGCCCGCTTCGCAAAACAGCGCGCGGCTGGCGGAGATCAACAAAAAGCTGGTCGAAGGCATCACTCGCCACCGCATTCCCGCCGTCGGTTTCGTCAATGAAAGCAAGCTTTACGTGCGCGGTAAAACCGATGCTCGCATCGCGTTGCTGCGGCTGTGGCTGGATGCCGGGCTGGAATTGGGCAATCACACGTTCTCGCACATTCAAATCAACAACGCCTCACTCGATGAATACAAAGAAGACGTGATTCGCGGCGAAACCGTGACGCGGCTGCTGCTCGGCGAAAAAGGAAAGAAGCTGCGTTATTTCCGCCACACGCAATTGCGCACGGGGCCGACGCCGGATTACGAACGCGAACTCAATCGCTTTCTCGCCGCGCGCGGCTACACCGTCGCGCCCGTCACGATTGACAATCAGGAATGGGTTTACGCTTCCGCTTACGCCGCCGCGCTGGCACGCAAGGATCAAGCCAACATCGAACGCATCGTGCGCGATTACTTCCGGCATCTGGAAGAATGCTTCGCTTTCTTTGAACAACTTTCGACGGAAGTTTTGGGCTACGAGGTCAAACAGACTTTGTTGCTGCATGCGAATGAACTCAACGCCGATCATTTCGATGCG
Organism: uncultured Heliomicrobium sp.; assembly: GCA_964603695.1. Lineage (GTDB taxonomy): Bacteria > Acidobacteriota > Blastocatellia > RBC074 > RBC074 > RBC074. The sequence goes on along the minus strand of CAZRXE010000483.1, from coordinate 25 downwards.
CTGGCTGCGTTAATGAAACGACGGG
>CAZRXE010000482.1:0-5403 GCA_964603695.1 uncultured Heliomicrobium sp. | reverse complement strand
CGACGCCCAAGCCGTGCGGTGAGGTGGTGGTGATGGTGGTCACGCCGCTTGAACGCACAGCGCCTTTGTTCCCGGCGGATTCGATAAACGCCGTCGGTCGTCCGAAGGAAAACAGATCGAAGCCCGGCAGCGATTTGAAATCCATCGCGCCCCAGAACACGAATTGCGCGTCGGTTTTCGTCGCCAGAATTTCGCCGCCGCTGCTTGAAGCATTGGGCTGATTGGCTTGCGCGTAGGTGAACGTGGTCGCGTCCGGCACGGAAGCGACTGTGAACAAACCATTGAAGGAATTGTCCGTCACGCCGCTGAGGTTGACCGAATCGCCTACGTTCAATTGATGCGGCGCGACGGTGGTGACGGCAGTCACGCCGTTGGTTCGCGCCACGCCGTTGGTGGCGATGTTGATCGGTTGCGGGCGCAGCGTGATGAATTGCCCTTTGGAAAACTGCACCGCGTTGAGCACGTTGCTTTTCAGATAAAAATTAGAGACCTCGCCCGAAGCTGTCTGGAACACGTAAGAATCCAGAGTCTGGCCGTTGACCACCTGCTGCTGATAAACCCCGTACATTTGCACGATGTTGTTGGCCGAGCCTGCCAGCTTCGCCGATTCGCCGAATAGGTCGTTGACCTGCAAATCAATGATGCTTGAAAACGACGCAACTGCTGAATTCAGAAACAGCACCTTCAATTGTTCGACTTGATATTGGTAATCCGCGCCGGAAGGCGCGAGCGGTGACGGCGCTTGGTAGTTAATCAGGCCGAAGATGGATGAATCGGCGATGCTCAGTTCCTCTTGCGATTCAGGCACGTTGATGCGCGAAGCGTTGATACCGATGTGATGAGCGAAAAACAAATCCGGGTCAATGCCCGCCGCCAATCCGGCCAGTTGCGGCGGCAGCGAAGACAGCGGAGCCATCACGTTCAAAGCCAGAATGCCGTTCCAGTTCGGATTGTTGACCGCGTTCAAAAACGTCGCGAAGTCGGGATCGTTGGACGCGGCGGCGTCGCTGATGATCTCGGCGATGGTTTGCGACGTGGCATCGGGCGATGTGTTGAAGTAATCGGCAAAGGCCCAGGTGCTGGTTTGCCCGGCCAGCTCACTGATGCTCAGGTCTGAAAACTTGACGATGAAGATCGTGTCATAAGTCGTCCAGGGCGACTGGCCGGTTTGCGGATTCTGCGTCGGATCGAGGTTGAAGTTCCACAGTTCGCTGGGATCGTCGCCGATGCTGATTTGCGCGTTCGCGCCGAACAGCGACGACTGAATCGCTGCGGGCAGCGACACCACCAGAAAGAGTTTGTTGCTTTGAAACGCCGACAGCAGATTGCCCTGCACGTTCGAGAGCAAAAACTGGTTGGACGTGGCCTGCATTTTGGCCAGGATGATTTGCTCCCAAACAGTGGGCGCGCTCGGCGAATAAGCCGCCAGCAAACCTTGCGGCGTGGCGCTGTAAGTGCTTGGCAAAGAGCGTCCCTGTTGCGCCACGGGCGGCGCGGCGAGCAACGCCGTCCGACGTTCCGGGCTGATGACCTGCGATTCCAATTGCCTGTAGGCAGCCAGCAAATCGCTTTTCAAACCGTTCAGGCCGGAATAAGGCAACAGCGGATAAACGAATGAAGGCGCGGGCGGCTGACTGATTGTCCCGGCCAGTACCGGCACGGCGGCCAGCGCGGGAAGGGTTACGCCCGCAACCTTTTGCGAACTGTAGTTGTACAAAACCGATTGATCCGGCTGGGCATAGTAATCAATCGCGCCCGCCGTTTGCGTCACCGAAGCGTAAGAAGTCGTCGGCGCGACTGACGGCTCCAAATCCGTGAAGCCGGGCTTTTGTCCCGGAAAGAAGCCTTCGGCAAAAGCGTTGTTGCCGGGGAAAAACGAAATGACGTTCGCTGTCTCGGCCAATTCAATGTATTCGACGCCGGACAATCCGCACATCAAATCCACTGTTCCGGTGCGCGTCGTCTGCAAGGCGAAATCTCCGCGCGGAACCAGATAAACCGGATCGCGCACGGTCGGCGCGCTCGCCTGTTGATTGACCGCGAAGACCAGCGCGGCGAAAGCCGTCGGCGCGGCGCTGCCGGTCAAAGGTTGCAGCGTGAAGGCGTCGCCCATCGTCGCGTTGAAAAACGCCGGAACTGCGGCAGCCGCGTCGGCGGCGGTTTGTCCGGCGTCGGCGGCGCTGAAAGCGAAAAAGCTGCGCGCGGGATTGAACAACGACAGCGGATCGAGATTGGCGTAAAGCGTCAGCCCTTGATTGAAAATCGGGTATCGCAACGAAGCCAGATTGAACGCCCCGCCAGTGCCCAGGCTAGGCGGCACTGCGTAAAAGTAACGCAGCCCAACGTCCAAATCCGTCAGATTCTGCGGGGTCAATTGAAGCCGGAACTGGAAACAGCCTGCCGGATTGCCTGTCAGCGGCAACGTCATATTTGAGGTAATGCCGCTGTTGTTGCCGGAAATTCTTATCTTGCCGAACTGCGCGGTCAGATAAATGGCCGGCGCGCTGCTCTGCGTGAAGGTGAACGAGCAATTCGTTTCGTCCACCGTCAGCGCCGTCCGCGCGGCCATAAACAGCGACACGCTTTGAAAGGCGAAAGTGACGGCGTAGCCGGTGGCGTAGGTGGAAGCGCTGGGCTGATAGACCGCGATGACCGTTCCCGTCAGCGGATTCGTGCCGTTCGGCGTGTTGATCCAGGCAAAGCGAACGCCCTGTTGCCGCGTGCCGGCCAGAAACGTCCAGACGGCGCTGGCAAAAGCGGTGTCGCCCATCGCCAACGGCTGTTCCAGGAAAATATATGTTCCCGCGTAAGCGTTCCACGAATCGGAAAAAGAGAGCGTCGCGGGCGGATTCGCAGTGTTTTGTGGCAGCAAATAAAGCAGCGTGCCGGAAACAGGGCTGCCGCTGCCCGAAGCCAGATAAAGCGGGGAGTTACTGCTCGTTTGGCTGAACTGCATTCGTTGTCCTCCGGGCAAGGCGGAGTTTGCTGAAACTCCGCCTTGCGAAGCGCAATCAGATTGCGATGGTCACAATGTCGCCGGCCATCACCGGAACATCGAACAACGTCGTCGGAACCGCCGGCAGGCTGGATGTCTGCCAATACATATTTCCGATTACCGGCGCGGAATACGGCGCATTCGTTCCCGAAGCGGGTGGCGGCGTGAAGGGCGCATTGAGTACTCGCGTCACGCCGAGTACAGGCAGGGCAGGCGTTGTGTCCGACGAAGACGGCAACAATCGCACATCCAGGGGAAAAGCCGTGAACCGTTCGATCAGGTTGGCGAGCGTGGTTCCCACCGGCACGTATTGCTGCACCGTTTGCACCGGCGTCCCGGCCAGTGGCTTGGACAAGGTGGCGTTGGTGTTGGGAATGGTTTGAATGTTCAGCCAGATGGGAATTTCCGGCACGACCGTCGCGCGCCCCAGGAAAAAGAGGTAGACGCTCGGAGAAGGAATCGTCGGATAGCTGTCAGTAGCGGCGTTCAAATCTGCCAGAGTGTTGGCCCCGACCAGCGTGGCATTGCTGCTCGGATCCAGGCTGCCTGTTTGCGTCGCGTCGGCGATTGACGACGGATAGATCAATCGCCAGTATTTTTGCGCCGGGTAATACCCTTGCAAATCCAGCAATCCGCCGATGGCCGGCGGTGGCGGATTGACTGTAGAAACATCAATCATCGGCGAATTGATCGTGCCCAAAAACGGATCGAAGGTCACCACGCGCGCACCGCTCGCCGCAGGCGCGGAGCCGACCAAATAAGAACATCTCCCGCCGCCGACATAGCCGTTGAATTCAGAGCCTGGCCCGATGTATTGGCTGACACCTGCTTCCACGCGCAACCGCATTCCCGGACGGATGTCCACGCAGGGAATCGTCCCCGGTGCGAACCCCGGCGAAAGCGAATACCGATAGAACAATGTTTCAACCAGCGGCGCGGGCATGCAATCGGCAATCTGCTGCCCGATGCGGACGGTCGCGCCCGGTGACAACACGTTCTTCAACTCGAATTGCGTTTCGATGTTTTGCAGGAAGTCCGTGAAATCCAACATTAGTGCGTTGCGATCCGTTCCCCAGGCCGTTGCCGCAATGGTGATGTTGACGAAAACGAGCGAGGTTCCCGACGGGCCGTAATTGGTCTGCGTCAACTGAAACTGAAAGCTGTTGTTGCTGTAACTGTAGGATTGGTAATTCGCTCCGCCGGTGTAAAGAAACGGAATCAGAAAGTTGATCGGCTGATTGGCGGTGATCGCGCTCGCCTGCGGAAGCACCGCAGTTGCCGTTCCAATGGAAGAAACCAGGTAATTCAGTGTTGTTGGGTTACTCATCTTTTCAGTGGCGGCAATGGCGGCAATAACGTCAGGCCATTTGCTCACGCTCCTCCGTGGCACAACACCTTCAGGCTGTTATGCACAATTGCGTCATAATAGTAACTTAAGTAACTTAGCCGGCAACCCGGTACGGTTACTCGGCGGAAAAATAGTCACGTCAGCTTCCGTAACTGATTTCGGGCACGCTTCAACCGGACGTGGCGCTAGCGGATACCTCACGGTGGCATCCGGTGATATACTTACGCTTCCGGTTTGTGTTGGAAATAGCTTGAACGATTATGTCAATTTGACAGGGCAAGTGCGCGCCTTTTCGACAGCACTGGAAACGGCCATAGACAGGCCGGATCAAGCGAATCGGCTTCGGCGATAATGGAAGTCTTCAGGTTAGTGTGCAGGGAAAACTAACTAAATCAGTGGAGGCAACAGTTACTTTTGTACGCTCTAAAGGTAATCCCCATGAAGCATGGTTGCTTACCTTTCGCGGAATATATTTTTGAATAGATTACCACTGAAGCTACCTCAATTTCGCACAACGACCTAAACCTGTCAATCAAACTTTCCTGAAACAGCAGAAAAAAACAGTAAGTACTCAAGTGTTTGCGGCTTCGAGCAGTGGCGGAACCATATCCCTCATCTATATTTGCCGGCGACCTGAAAAACTTGAAAACGGATGACCTGACTGAGCGTCATTGCCGAAGCAGTTGCCCGGAAATCACCGTCGGCATTCAAAAAAAACTATCGACAAAACTCTATGCGCATACTCACACTCAACCTGAACGGTATTCGTTCGGCGACGGCCAAAGGCGTGGTCGCCTGGCTGGCCGCGACCGAAGCGGATGTGATCTGTTTGCAAGAAGTGCGGGCCGTGCCCGCGCAGGTTCCGGCGGAATGGGAATCGCTGGGCTATCACGCGGAGTGGTACCCGGCGGAAAAGCCCGGCTACAGTGGCGTGGCGGTGCTTTCCAAAATCAGGCCGAAGAAAGTGACGCGCGGCATCAATTGCATACACGATTGCGAAGGCCGCGTGCTGCAAACGGATTTCGGCAATCTGAGCGTCGTTTCCACTTATATTCCTTCG
>CAZRXE010000481.1:0-1724 GCA_964603695.1 uncultured Heliomicrobium sp. | reverse complement strand
GGATCGCCCGCGCCGCGGGCAATGAGCGTGACTTTGCTTTCGTAGTTCTGCGCCAGCGGAAGATAGACAAACGGTCTGGGTTGTTCGGCCAGGCTGAAATATTTGCCGTCTTGGGCGACGCCGACGATTTCGATCCAATTTCCGGTCGTAAAGTTGAACCGTTTGCCAAGCGGGTTTTCCGTGGGGAAGAAGCGGCGCGTAAAGGCTTCGTTGACAATCGCGACCGGCTGGCTTTGAGCGTCGTCCTGCGCGGTGAAGTCGCGGCCCTGCAACAGACGCGTTTCCATCGTGCGGAAATAATCGGTGCTGATGGCGGTCGTCATCGCCAGCGGCACTTGTGTCGCGTCCTTCGGCTCATCGCCTTGAATAACGATGCCTTTCGTTCCGCCCTCGCCGGAGGTCAGTGGCGCGTGTGTGGTCAGCGCGGCGGCTTGTAGTCCGGGAAGACTGCGCACCTTTTCGAGCGCCTGTCGCTGCAACTCGCGACCGCGCTCACGGTCGTCTGGCTGCTGCCCCGGATCAAAGGAGATTTCGACGGCCTGCTCAGGATTGAAGCCCGGATCAATCTCTTGCGCGCGTTGAAGTCCGCGCAAGACCAGCCCAGCGCACAACAGCAACACAAGAGAGAGCGACATTTGCGCCACCACCAGCACGTTGCGCAAGCGCGAACGACGATATCCGCCAAGCGTGGATTCGTTTTTCAGCGCCGCGTTCAAATCGGGTCGGGTGGCCTGCAAACCCGGCAGCAAGCCCAAAAGCACGCCGGTCAGCAGCGACAACGCGAGCGTGAAGGCCAGCACGCGCCAATCCATCTGCACCTCGATCTGAGTGAACCCAAAAATTACCGGCAGCTTGAACTTCGCCACCTCGACAGCGCCGTAAGCGAGCGCCAGGCCGAGTCCGCTGCCCAGTAGCGCCAACAGCACACTCTCCGTCAACAACTGCCTCAGCACCCGCGCACGCCCGGCGCCGAGAGCCAGTCGGATGGCTATCTCTTTGTGCCGTTCGGAGGCGCGCGCCAGCAGCAGGTTCACCAGATTCGTACACGCCAGCAGCAACACCAGCGCGACCACGCCCATCGCTACAGCGGTAAAACGCAAGACAGTGCCGCGCATCGCCGCGCCAAACAGCCCCGGCGGTGTCAGAACAACGACCTGGCCCTTGTTCGCCTGCGGATACTCGCGCCGGAGTTGCGCCGCAATCAGATTGAGGTCGCTTTCGGCTTGCGCCCAACTTGTTCCTTCTTTCAGTCGCCCGATGGTGGACACGGGAGCGGTGCGCCCTTTGACCGGGCCGCGACCCACTTCAAGTCCTGGCCTCATCATCATGGGGAACCAGAGTTCTGGCGTGGACGCCAGTTCCGTGCCTCGGAATCCCTTTGGGGCTACGCCAATGACCGTAAAGTTGCGCCCGCTGATGAGCAGATTCCGGCCAATGATCTGCGGGTCAGCGCCGAACCGCTGCTGCCAACATTGGAAACTCAGCATCACCACTGGATGCGCGCCCAACGCCTGGTCGTCTTCAGGCGCGATCACACGACCAAGCGCAGCGCCGACTCCCAGCAGGCTGAAATAATTTCCCGTCACGTGAGAACCCAAGATCCGCTCGTTGGTTCCGTTGAAACTCAGACTCACCGTCGCTCCACCAAATGCGGCCAGACCGGCCAGCGATTGGTTACGGTCACGGTAATCCGTGTACTCCGGGTAACCCACCAACGGAAAGAC
>CAZRXE010000480.1:0-4165 GCA_964603695.1 uncultured Heliomicrobium sp. | reverse complement strand
TAGCGCATCTTTACCTCTGGAATAGTTGAGCAAATTCTTTAGAAACGTCTCTCAGCTTTTCCTCAAAAAAACGCCGGGCGGTGCGACCAAAAAAGTCTTCCCTGATTGCCTCAACATTCTTTTCAATCTCAGCCAGATATTCACTCTTTCGTTGCTCTACATACTCCGCAACCTGTTCGCGGAAGGCGTCCCGAATCAAAATTTGAATCAAGGCCCTTGCGTGTTCAGAAGACAACCGTTCCGCAAAGAAGTTTTGGGCGACGCTTCTTTTGTCTTCAGCGGTCAATGAATCCCACATCTGCCGCAGCAATGTGGCTTCCATCAGCTTCACAATTTCAGAATTGTTCTCTTCCATAGTTTCTCCCGTATTTACGATCGGGCCTCACCGGCTTTGACGATGGTCGAGCCACTCGCCATTTCCGGTGGCAGGCCTACCATTCAAACAAACGTTGTTGCTTATTTGCCTTTTCGCGGTTGCGACGGCGAGATTGCAGATGGTGTTTTAGATCGTGCGCCAGATGGCATTTCTGGCAGAGCGCGGCCAAGTTCTCGTCGCGGTTGTCGCTTGGATCGTGGTTCAGGTGCGCCGTAGTCAAAACAATCAACGAGAGCTTTCCCACATCCAAAATCTCTTCAGCCTCCGCCACGTTCATCACCGGCTCGCCCTCTGCATCCATCACGTCTTCATAGAGCCACCACTCGCCATTGGCAGCCCGTAGCGCGCCGTTCGGCACTCTGCACCGCTCACACCGCCCGCCGGCGCGTTCGAACCGAATGCGCCGGCTGATGGCTTTCCAGTCGCGCGGATACAAATGTTTCAGTTCAGGATTGATCGGCATCATTTCCTCCCGTCTTTGCCACCAATGCCACGAATTCTGCTTGTTGGTTCAGCCAGGCCGCCGACTGGACAGTCAGTGCCTGAATCGCGTCAATCCACTCCCAAGCCTTCGGGTGCGGCTCTTCCGGCAAACATTGATTCAACGCCGCATTCGCGATGGCCTGAATCGCGGTCAGCCGCTCTTGTTCCGTCCAATTCTGGTACATTCTTTGCTCTAAGCGTTTTCGAACGATTTTGAGGTTTTTGACAAGAAACTTGATAACAAGAGACTCAAGTCAAAAATTAGAAAATGTCGGGTTGGACACCCGAAATGTCGGGTTGATGTCGGGTTTTGAAAACAACCCGACATCGGAAAGTGCCGTTTTTGAGCCGGAGGGGGGGGGGAGGTACAAAAAACCCGACATTCCCGACATTGATTTTTTATTTATAAGACCCAGAAGCATTTAGCGTTTTCTCTGTTCGACATCAACCCGACATCAACCCGACATTACCCGACATCTTCCCCGACATTTTGACCATTTTCAGCTCTAAGAATTGCCGTCTTCGTCGCCGATGTCGGGAATGTCGGGTTTTTCGGCGTTACATACCAAATTTTCGAGCGACAACACCAAAACCTGCTGCGTGGCCGCTCCGATTTTCTTCCGCACGGCGAAGGTCTGGCGCTTCTCATCTTTTTTCAAAATTTTTTTTTCGTCATACATCATCTTCCAAAGGGCAGTCTGAGCCAGGCCAACGCCACCGCCAGACGCGGAAAATCCGTTTACGAATTCATAAGCTGCATCAGGGGAAAGATAGAGATGTTTGGAGTCAACCCAGCCCACGCGAGTGCCACCAGGAAGCCAGCGGAATCCATCCCAGCGCCAACCCCACGTGCCGGGTTCTTCCGGCTCTTTCCCTTCGGTGCTTTCCAAATGGCATCGCAATGAGGCAAAGCCTGCCAGCAACAATTCTTCAAATCGCGCGCAGGGGTTTTGGCTGTTGGTGTGTTGATCCTGCTTCCGGCCGGCTTCAGTCAGGGCAATTAGGATGCGCTCCCAAAGCTCCTGAGCTTCGGCTTCGTTCAACGCCCCGGACTGTCTGGCGAACTCCAACCACAGCGACCACGAATACGTAAGATTGCCAAGCGTGGTAGAAAAACGGCGATGCTGAGCGATGTTGCGCGTTGACCAGAAATCGCGCCATCGCGTTTGTTCCTTCTGTTGGTTGGTTACGACCAGGTCATAGCGTTGCGCGACCCAGCGAATAAACCCGGCCATCCCCGCAGCAAACACCCCATATGCGGCACACTTCTGAAACGCCGTCAGTTGCGAAAAATCAATTGTGTGGCGGTTGCATTCGAGCACCAACAACCGAGCGATCAACGATTCATAACGCGGAATCTCTTCTGCCGTGTTGAAGATCAGACCGCGCGGATATTTCGTTTGATTCAACCGGCTGCCGTCAATCATTCGTTGTCGTCCAGCCTGATTCCCCTGGGCGCGTAACAATCGGTCAGCTTCCTTGTACAGCCGCAACTTGTCTTGCTGACTGCCCACGGGTTTGAAGTCGTCCATCACAAAAATCATATCCTTCGCAGCATAGGCCATCGTTTCTTGCGAATTGGCCGTGGAAATCCACGCGCCCGGCAAGAGCTTGTCCGTAAACCGACCAAAGAAAGATTGAATGAGTGCTGCCACTTGTGACTTGCCGCTGCCCGTGCCGCCATATAGCCAAATGCTGAATTGTGCTCCGCCCAAGATGGAAGAAAACGCCGAACCAATACACGGCAACATCACTTCATCGGGGGCCAATCGCGCCAAATCCAAAACTAATCGGATGGTGTCTCGTAGCTCTTCGCCTTCCGGCGGATCAGGCATCACGGCGTGTTGCAGTCGGTCTGGCAATCGCACTTCCACCCGTTTCACGTCGGTTGGCCCAATGGCTCCGCCGCCGTGCAAAAAACATATTTCGCCGTCAATTGTTCGCCAACCTGTGTGAGCATAGATGTGGCGTTCAACAAAGCTTTCCGACAGCACTTGAATCGCGCATCGCGCGTTATCTGCTTTTCCTGGATGAATCACAGCACTGGCCCCTAGTTTTGCAATTGCCCATTTCATCAGCCCGAAATCTTCTGCGGAGACTGTGAATCGGGATTCGCGGTTGTTCATTCTTGCGACCATCTCAAACGAACGGCGCGTTTCCACCCCGTCGTCTTCGACCAAGTCCGCAGTGATTTCCGCCGTGAAGTTGGACAACATAATCGGAATCCATGACGTTCCTCGCGACGACTTTTCCGGCACCCATTTGATGAATCCCTTGTCGGTGGCTTGGTACGGATTGGCGCGCCGCAACACTTCCTGTTCGGCTTCCTCGGCGGTCTCTTCCCCGACTTTGGGAGCGGTTTTCTTGGGCTTTTGGTCTCCGTAACCTTGATCGTTCAAGGCGCGGGCAGCAGCGGAGTAATCGTTGTTATGTTCGAGCGCGGCAAAGGCTGCAAACGGCGTATAAGCGCGGTCGCACTCAAACGGTGAGGCATTAGTGGAAAAGACGTACAGCAGGCCGCTGGCGTTGAATAACGTAGCACTGGCGCGCGATCCATTCGGACGCTTCCAGCGTTCGCCAACACTCAAATTGCCGTTTCGCGTCCAGCCGTGTTTTTCCAGAAGGCTGCGCACGTCGCCGCGCCGATTGAAATCGTCACCAGGTCGTAAGTTGCCGGCTGCGCTGTTGGCTTTTGGCTGCCGTTCCGGCGCGACAATCTTGGATTCCTTCACGCGTTCGTTCAGCGATTTCGCGCATTCCAACAGCGTCAGACGTTCGCTGGGGGTCAGTTTGGGAATCTCGCTCAGTGAACCGCGAATGATGTCATAGGTCTTTTTGCTGGGATGGCATTGGGCTGGTGACCCCGGAGCCAGCACATATCCACCTTCCCCGCGCGTTTCGATCATCGTTTCTGTCTTTAGCCAGCGGCCATCCACGAACCGCGCGCCCGTGGTTCCTTCCTGCACCTCGACTTCGCGTTCAGCGAGCTTGGTATTCCATCCAATCACTTCGCATCGGTAATAAACGTGCATCCCGCCCGTCGGCGTTTGCACCATCGGCAATCGCTCCAACAAGCCAGGCACAGCCTCTTCGACCAATGTCAACCAAGGCTTGATCGTTTCGACCTCGTCAAAGTCAATGATTTCCAGACCACCGCTGACCGCGCCACCGATTACGGCAATGCCGACAGGCTGTTTGCTAAACCAATCGGTGAGTTCAGCAGATTGAGGCTGGGTGGATTGGTAAGTTTTCCATTGAGAAACAGCGGGTGCCTTGCTGCCATCTGCGCGGATTGGAATCACGCTT